>CANFED010000255.1 GCA_947445995.1 Oxalobacteraceae bacterium
CAAACGTGCAGTGCAGTGAGCGTGCAGCGCCTGCGCTGCGGCATGACCGGCTACCGAAATCACCGATGCCGTCGAGGAACCCAGTGCCACCAGACCAATGTCAGGGCAGGGCAGGCAGCCATAGCGCGAACGCCCGCTACGGACGTCGAGTGCCAGACGGTCATCGCCGCCGGCCAACAGTAAATCCTGCAGGGCAGGCAGCATGGGTCAGTTCACCGCGCGGGTTTTTTCCAGCAACTGGCGGAAGGCGACGAAGACCTTGTGCATCACTGGCTTCTTGTACGGGAACATCGCTTCGGGGTCCATGTCATGGACGATCATCGCGTTGTCGACTTCGAAGATCAGCAATTTGCCGTCGGGCGTTTCGGCGCAATCAATGCCGACATAGGCCAGAGCGAGGCGCTCGTGGATCGCCTGTATCGCGTCGGCATGGCGCAGCGCAAACTGCGTGTCGAAGTGGGCCATGCAGTCGGCCTCTTCATCGCGCTTCGCCTGGCTCTCGGTCATGCCGGCATTGAGGTAGTGAATCATCCAGTGCGATGAAATCGCGAAGTGACAAATGAAGGGCTTGCCATCGACAAGGGTAATTCGGTACTTGCGGAACTGGCCGTCGGCATTGCGGTAATCAACAAACCGCGACAGGTAAAAATGCGTCGCATCAACCCGCTCCAGATAGCCGGCAGCCTCGGCATGGCTCGGAAGCTTGTCGAGATTGGTGCCGGCATGCGATCCGGTGGGCCGCACGATCACCGGGAAATCGCCATCGCGCAGCAGTGCCGTCGCGGCCAGCGCACCGTTGGCGATGGCTTGCAACTGCTCGCGCGTGATGCGCACCGTGGTCGGCATCTCGACACCGGGGATCGCTGCCAGCGCGGCGCAAGCGCCATCGCGCGACAGCACGGCAATCCGCTCGGGACGATTGATGACAGGGCGCGGCCAGTCTTTCAGGTCGGCAGCCAGCCGATGCAGCAACTGCTGGTTGGCATCGGATTCGGCCACGCCGACGAGCAACACATCATGTTCGGGAATCACTTCCGGCCAGTCCGATGCAGTCGTCATGTATAGCATCGTCAGCGTGATATCGCTGTCTTCAATCAGGAACTCGACCGGCGTATTGGCCATCAGGTCGCCCGGTCCCATGATCACCAGCAAGCGCAAACCGGGGCCGGGACCGCGCGCCGGCAGCGTGTACAACTGACGGATCGTGATTGCTTCGGCTTGCACGGCGAGTGCATCGGTGCGGTTGCCGGTCAGTTGCAGCACCGTTGAAAAATCCAGATAGGCATGCGCATCAGCCGGATTCTGCTGTGCACGGAGCAGCAAATCCTGACCATCCTGTGCCAGGTTTTCACCGGCGAAAGCGCGGCGCATCAAAGGCGCGACACCGATCAGCGGCGGCAAGCCGGTAAGAGAAGAGGGCATGGGAATCAGCTTTCCGGGTTGGAGCAGTGGGCAGCACCGATCGACAGCGTGGCGCGAATCAGCGCATCGATATCGACAGCGGTGGTGCGGTGATTGACGATGGCTGCGCGCAGTACCAGGTGACCGCGGATCGTCGTGATCGATGGCGCGGCGATGCCGGATTCATGCAGGTCGATGGCAATAGCGGCATTGATGCGGTTCGATTCGGAACAGCGATAGCGGAAGCAGACAATGTTCAGCGCCACCGGTGCCATCAGTTCTAGTTCGGGATGCAGGGCGATCTGTTGCACCAGATAGCGCGCCAGCGCGCAGGTGCCGGCGATCATGGTGCCGAGCTGATCGCTGCCATAGACAGTTAGCGTGAACCAGGTTTTGAGCGCCCGAAAACCGCGCGACAGGTCCGGCCCGAAATCGCACGGCCACGGTGATGCCGCCGCCATGCCACGCGTGTCGCGGCGCAAATAGGCCGCTGGTGACGCAAAGGTATCGAGGTGCTGCTGGCCATCGCGCACGATGATGAAACCAGCGTCGTAGGGGACTTGGCCCCACTTGTGAAAATCGAAGGCAATCGAATCGGCCCGCTCGATACCAGCCAGTTGCGGCGCGATCTCCGGCGATAGCATGCCCAGCGCACCATACGCGCCATCGACATGAAACCAGATGCCGTGACGCGCGGCGACATCGGCGATCGCGGTCAGATTGTCGACCGCGCCGACATCGACGGTGCCTGCGGTGCCGGCAATGAAAAACGGTTGCAGGCCAGCGGCGATGTCGGCGGCGATGGTGCTTTCGAG
The DNA here is from genome assembly GCA_947445995.1 of Oxalobacteraceae bacterium. GTDB lineage: Bacteria > Pseudomonadota > Gammaproteobacteria > Burkholderiales > Burkholderiaceae_D > Actimicrobium. The sequence continues at coordinate 2,217 of CANFED010000255.1, forward strand.
GATCGCGATGTCCATTTCGAAGGCGGCGTTTTCCGGGATACGACGCAGCGCATCAAAGCCCAGGCCGGTCAGGTCCATCGCCTGCGCGATGCAACCATGCGCACCGTCAGAAGTATAGGCAACCAACCTGTTGCCGCTGACGCCGCGCTTGCGCACCGATGCGCCCAGCGCGCGGGAGCGCGCCACCAGCAACGCAATCATGTTCGCCATCGATGCGCCGGTGACGAACAGGCCGCTGGCGTCATCCGGAAAACTGAACAACTCGCGCACCCATTGCAGCACCTGCCGCTCGACCACAATCGGCATCTGGTCACGGCCACCGAGATTGGCATTGAGGCCAGCCGCCAGCAGTTCGGCCATCATGCCAACCGGCGTGCCGCCACCCTGCACCCAGCCAAAAAAGCCCGGATGGGCATTGCCCGGACCGTAGGGCAGAACCGATTGCATGAAGGTCGCATGGGCATCGGCCAGCGTGCGCGGAGCGCGCGGTAGTGCTTCCTTGAACGCGTCACGCGCGCTGGCCGGGATGGGTTGCCAGACCGGTCGCTCGCGCAGGTGCTGCTGATAGTCGAGCATGTCATCAAGCATCCGATGACTTTGTTCTCTGAAGTCTTGCCAGTTGTCGGGGTCGAGTGTCACGTGTGCGGGTATCCGGAAGCCTGCCCCAGGGAAAAGGACATGTAGCCGAATGATGCGTGTTTTGGGTGAAAAGCGGAAGTGCGAGCACCGGTTCTTTTGGTCAGCTATTCGGCAGATCGGCGGGGATTTTGCCCGGACTATGAGGCGTGTCAACAATCAAATGGAACCAGGCTAACTCGATCACCACACACGCCGGTGGATTGCGATGCGAGGCCATTTTCAGTGCACTACGAGACAGTGGTAAGTGATCCTGTTGAACCGGTTTTAAAGTATTCCTGCACTGCCGCACAGTACAGATGGTTGAATTTTTGGGATCAATGTGTCGTGCTTACTCAGTAAAAAATATGTACTAAAAATGATTTAAAAATATCTGATTTTGAAATTTAAAATGGAATAATTTTGAAGGAATTAAAGTAATGGTGACTGCTGTCCAACACTTAAATCGGTCACTTGGTATAGATTTAACAAAATCTTTAGATAGACAAAGCCGTAGTAACTTGCTACCCGGATTTCAACATAATGGTGATAGCGATTTAAAAAATTGTCAACCACACCTTTATTTAGAAGCAATTTACGATGCGGTTGTCGGTATTAACGAGTCTGAAGGTAAAAACTTTGATTATGCTTGACTCCAATCCGGGAAAATAGGGATCCCGGAACTTGAAAATCTGATCGGAATTGCTTTGCCAATGGGTTTGCGTGATGGAACCACAGAAGGGCGAAAAGAAGTTTTAAAAAATATTATTTTTGCAAGTATAAATTATCTTTCACTTTTACGGGGTGAGGTTTCGGTTCTGAAAAAAGATATGCAGAATTTGGGAAATCGTCATACGTTAGCCCGATAACATAATAATTTGTCAGGATGATCAAGGATTAATTTCTGTAAAACTAATTGATATTGATTTAATTCAGAAAATATCCGGTGAGCGGAAGCAACCAGATGTTGGTTGTCTCATGTACATGCCTCCGGAAGCCCTCATTAGTGAAAGAGACGGATCAATATCCTACACAGGAGACAAGGGAGATGCCTACGCAATGGGCTTGACGCTTCGAAAAATCCTTGGTTTTAGCTGTGTTGAAATAGCAGGTTTGAACGAACTTCAAAAAAACAAGGTTATCGTTGACAGATTGAAAGGCCGCACTGATCGCCGTAGCCACACCGCATTGGAAACCGAGCTGGCAATGGCTGTGCACGAACTCGATGTCATTGGAGATTTTCAGGTCCAGAAACAACTGCACATCAAAGCCATCGGTGAAGCAGTACCAGAGGCATTGTCGCTGAAAGACATGGCTGACCTTATGCTCAAAGAGCATCCTGGAAAGCGCCATTCTGCGAAAGATGTATTGAATGATTATTCTTTTTTCAGTGACGGAAAGAATTTGCTTGATGACGCAGAGTTCTCCGAGCATGCGCACAGAATTTGCCGTTTTGGAATTGTGACCGATAAAAAAGAAATCAAATTAATTAATAACAGGGATCCGGCGTCTGTTGATGGTCTAGCCAAGTTACGGCAGTCTGCCATGCAAAAACTTATTCTTAGTCGAGGACAAGAGCTGGTGGGTTATGAAGGAGGGAGTCTTTCAAAAAAAGAAAGCGACAAGGTTAAAAGTACGGAAAGAGGACTTCAGGCACAGGCAGGAGTGCGGCGGCTTGGTAGATCATTCAAGAATTTGCTTACGCCGGGGATGAGTGATGCGGATAAAATAAATGAATACAAAAAAATATAATCCAATTAACGCAATAAATATAAGACTTTATTATGAAATCCATACACGAAAATTTGCATCGACAACATTCAATAATATCTGATAATGGTTACAAAAAAAATAATCAGGAACACTGCGCTGCATCAGGAACACAACGCCATGAAAACAGCGAATTTAGAAAGCGCACTGATAATTATTTGAGTGATGAGCTAAAAAATTGTTTTAAGACAAAAACTAGGCAGGAAGAAATAGAATATCAATTGGAATTACGCAGAAAGTCTGAAAGACAAAAACTTGACAATGAGAAACTGAATGGACCATTGAGTATTTTTCATTTGTCAGAACTGACTGCTAAAGAGTTCAACTTTAACAAGATAAATAAAGACAATAAGGAGGAATTATAGGATTTATTCTCAGAGTTAGAAAAAAATACAAATAAATTTAAAAGTAAGTGGGTATTTGTAAAAAATGTATTAAAAGTAGATGTTGAAAAAGCGTCTGATGAAAATCCTGTTGTAATAGGTCGATTTGCAAATATTCAACTCGTGAAAAGTACAGCAATTCCTGATCGTACTCGTCCTAACGTATTTATTCATGCAAATACGATGGATCTTGGTGCTGATAGAAAATTCATTGCGTCACAAAGACCCAAGAGCAATGAAATACCAGGATTCTGGAATGCAGTTCGTGAACATTCTGTTTCTGTGATTATTGATTTGACGAATGCAAACGATGCTAAAGATCGTGATTGGAAGAATTATTGTCCCGCAAAGCCTTTACGAAAAATGAATTTTAATGGTTTTAGCGTCAGCGAAACATTTTTTCAAGGTGCAAGAAATATAGCCAAACTATTTAATAAAAATGATCAGCAGCAGAGCCTGACTATCAATTCAGATAATGCGTCAAATTCGCTGGAAAGGATTAAGTTTACTCAATGGCCTGATTTTGGTGCAGTAGAGCCAAAGGTATTGATCGACCTTGCTGACCTGGCCGAGTCTCTAGCAAAAGACAAAACTGGTCCGATATTAATCCATTGCAGGGCCGGAGTTGGAAGAACGGGGACAGTAATGAGTTTCATGGCTGCCAGGGAGATCCTTTCCAAGAAACACGCCGCCATCGATACGGTGCCTGACATGGAGGCAATTCTTCGCACTGTGCTTGAGGTTGTGGCAAAAGGACGTCTTGATCGTGGTCCTTCGTTTGTGCAAAC
>CANFED010000256.1 GCA_947445995.1 Oxalobacteraceae bacterium
CATCGATGCCGTTGATCTGGCCGCGCTCGATCACTTCGAAGGCGAGGCGTATCACCGCATCGGCTTGCATGCCACGGGCGAGGACGGCGCACTGATCGACGTACAGACTTATCTGTTTCGCGATCCGGCCGGCTTGTCCGACCAGCCGTGGCTGCCGCATGAGTTCCAGCTGCAACGCTTTCTGGGCAGCTACTGCCGCGACAAGTTAGGCAGCTGACAGTGGCGTCGGTATAATCGGAGTCCGTCTTCCCCGCTCCCCACACACTCATGCTCGCTCTCCAGAAACAACGCGTCGTCGCCCTTTTCAACTCCGCTCTGGCACCGCTGGTGGCCGGTACCGATCTGCAGCCGACAGTCGTGCTTGAACGTCCGCGTGATCCTGCTCATGGCGATGTGTCCTGCAATATTGCGATGCAGCTGGCCAAGCCCCTGAAAAAAAATCCGCGCGAACTGGCACAGCAACTGGTCGCCGCCTTGCTGGCCGACCCGGCGCGCGCCGGTCTGGTCGATGCCGTCGAGATCGCCGGTCCGGGTTTCATCAACCTGCGTCTGGCGCTGGCAGCACGGCAGGAAGTGGTGCATACCGTGCTGCAGGAAGCCGCTGACTACGGCCGTGGCACGCTCGGTGCAGGTCGCAAGGTCTTGCTCGAATTCGTCTCCGCCAACCCGACCGGCCCGCTGCATGTCGGTCATGGTCGTCAGGCCGCACTCGGTGATGCGCTGTCGGCGCTCTACGAAGTGCAAGGCTACGACGTCATGCGCGAGTTCTACTACAACGACGCCGGCGTGCAGATTGCCACGCTGGCCAGTTCGGTGCAGGCCCGTGCGCGTGGCTTCAAGCCGGGCGACGCCGACTGGCCGGAGCCGGCCTATAACGGCGACTACATCGGTGAAATCGCACGCGATTTCCTGGCGGGCAAAACCGTCTCGGCTGCCGATTGTGCGCCGGTGGTTGCCAGCGGCCAGGTCGACGATCTCGAATCGATACGCCAGTTTGGCGTGGCCTACCTGCGGCGCGAACAGGACCTCGACCTGCAGGCATTTGGGGTGAAATTTGACAACTACTATCTCGAATCCTCGCTGTACGGCGACGGCAAGGTGCATGCCGCCGTCGATGCCCTGATCAAGGCTGGCAAGACTTACGAACTCGATGGCGCGCTGTGGTTGCGTACCACCGACTATGGCGACGACAAGGATCGCGTCATGAAAAAAACCGACGGCACTTACACCTACTTCGTGCCGGACGTGGCCTATCACATCGTCAAATGGCAGCGCGGTTTCGGCAACGCCATCAACATCCAGGGCAGCGATCACCACGGCACCATTGCCCGCGTGCGCGCCGGTCTGCAAGCGGTGGGCCTCGGCATCCCGCAGGGCTATCCCGACTACGTGCTGCACAAGATGGTCACCGTCATGAAGAACGGCGAAGAGGTCAAGATCTCCAAACGGGCTGGTTCGTACGTGACCTTGCGTGACCTGATCGAATGGTCGAATGGTGAGGTCGAAGCCGACGCGGCAGTCGAGCCGGTCGGCGACAGCGTCATTGACACCCCGCGCGACCTGACACGCGGCCGCGATGCCGTGCGGTTTTTCCTGATTTCGCGCAAGGCCGATACCGAATTCATTTTTGATGTTGATCTGGCGCGGGCGCAGTCCGACGAAAATCCGGTCTATTACGTCCAGTATGCGCATGCCCGGATCTGCTCGGTGCTGGCGCAATGGGGCGGCGATGAAAGCCTGCTCGATGGCGTTGATCTGACGCCGCTGACGGCACCGCGCGAAGCGTCGTTGCTGGCGCGTCTGGCCGATTATCCGGATGCGCTCGAACATGCGCTGGAAGAACTCGGCCCCCATCAGGTCGCGTTCTACCTGCGCGATCTGGCCGGCGAACTGCACAGTTACTACAATGCCGAACGGGTGCTGGTGGACGATGTGCCGACCCGCATGGCGCGTCTGGCCCTGCTGCTGGCAACGCGTCAGGTATTACGTAACGGTCTGTCGCTGATTGGCGTTTCCGCACCTTCGAGGATGTAACCTGACTAGCATGCATACACATTCCAACCACCCACGCCTGCGCCAAGCCGGCGGTACCTTGCTCGGGCTGATCGTCGGCCTGCTCGTCGGGCTAGGCATTGCCGTCGCCGTTGCCCTGACCATCAACAAGACCGCGCTGCCTTTTCTGAACAAAGGCGCTAAACCGGACCGCGCCGAACTGACACCAGCGCAAGTCAGTGATCCGAACAAGCCGCTGTACGGCAACAAGGCTGCGGCCAAGGAAGCGGCACGCGAACTGGCCACTCCGCCGGCGGTCGAGCCGGTGCCACCGAACAGTGCTGATCCGCAAGCAGAAAAAAACGCTGCGGCCAAAGAAGCCGGTCTGCCATCCGCCGATGAAAAAAACCGCAAGGCAGAGCTGGCCAAGGCGGCAAGTGCCAAGGCCGAAGGCGATGACAAGTGGACCTACTACTTGCAGGCGGGTGCCTTCCGCGCCCAGCCTGATGCCGAGAGCGCGCGCGCCAAACTGGCATTACTTGGTTTCGAAGCAGGCATTACCGAGAGGCTGAGCGACAATGGGACTTTCTACCGTGTGCGTATCGGCCCGTTCAGTCAGCTCGACGCCATGAACCGAGCCCGTAGCAAACTGACTGATAACGGCGTTGATGTCGCGGTCGTCCGTACCCCTAAAACCCCTTGAGGAGTTATATGCGTTTAGCCAAATTTATTCCCCGCCTGCTTGCCACCCTGGGCCTAGGCCTGGTCATGGCCGGCGCGATCGCCAGTCCGGCAGCGCCACAAAACGGTGCCGAATACCGTACGCTGGAACGGGCCCAGCCCACCGACGCCGGCAACAAGATCGAAGTCACGGAATTTTTCTGGTACTCGTGCCCGCACTGCTTCGTGCTGGAGCCGACGCTAGCCGAATGGGTCAAAAAGCAGGGTGACAAGATTGACTTCAAGCGCGTCCCGATCAACTTCCGCGACACCTTCATTCCACAGCAAAAACTGTATTACGCCCTCGAAGCAATGGGCAAGTCCGAAGAGATGCAGCGCAAGATATTCAATGCGATTCATGTCGAGCGCCAGGCGCTCGATACCGATGCCACTATCCTTGATTTCATCGGCAAGCAGGGCATCGACAAGCAGAAATTTACCGCCACCTACAATTCGTTCGGTACAGCAAGCAAGGTCAAGCGCGCGTTAGTCTTGCAGGAAGCCTACAAGATCGACGGCGTGCCAACGATCGCCATTGATGGCAAGTACATCACGTCACCGTCCATCGTCGGGACGGCGATGGGCGGACGCCAGCCCGAGCAGGTACTGGCCAACTCGACCATGCAGGTGATGGATGCGCTGGTTGCCAAGGCAATTGCCGAGCACGCTGTAAAAAAATAACTGGTCCCGAACGTGTCCGGTCAGGCCCGTTGCTCGCCAGAGCACGGGCTTTTTTTTCGTTACGCAGGTCGACAAGACAACGCAAGCAGGAGGCAGCATGACGCACCAACAGAGACGCACCGACGCCGTCGGGGTACTTCATCCGGTGGTTGACTTTGCGCAAGCGCCGCGCATCGTCTCGCTGGTTCCATCGATTACCGAATTGCTCTGTGACCTCGGGCTGGCACCGTGGATAGTCGGTCGTACCGGCTTCTGCATCCACCCGGCCGCACTGGTGGCATCGATACCCAAAGTTGGCGGTACCAAGGATGTCAACATCGGCAAACTGCGCGCGATGGCACCGACCCATCTGATCGTCAATATCGATGAAAACGAAAAGCCGACCGTTGAAACGCTGGCCAGCTTCGTGCCGAACGTGATCGTCACGCATCCGCTGGGGCCGCACGACAACCTGGATCTGTATCGATTACTGGGGAGTATTTTTGATCGCAACGAGGCAGCCGAATTACTTTGCACACAATTCAATCGCGCATTGGCAGCGCTGGGCGAGGGGCGACCTCAGAGGGTGCTGTACTGCATCTGGAAAGATCCGTGGATGACGGTTACGCGCGACACCTACATCGCCCGTATGCTGGAGCAGATCGGCTGGCAGCAATGGACCGCGCTGCCGGAAAGCTCCGGCGCACGCTATCCGGTTTTTTCCTGGTCAGACCAGTTGGCCCACGAGATCGACTTGGTACTGCTGTCGAGTGAACCGTACCGCTTCACCGAAGCGCATGTCGATAGTCTGGAGCAACAGCTTGGCAAGCCGGTCTTGCTGGTCGATGGCGAAATGCTGTCATGGTATGGCAGCCGCGCCATCGCCGGCATGCAGTACCTGGATCAGCTTCGACAGCAAGCCTGACCAGGTACGACAAGGTCAGGTTGGCCGGTTGATCCGGACCAGCAAGCGAACGATTTCACGTGCAATGCCACGATGGGTTTCGTCGAGGCGCTGCAGGTCGGCGATCAGCTTGACATCGGCTGATTCAAATCGCGCGCTTGGATCGGCGGTCTCGCCGTTGACCGTTTCGCCGCCACCGAAGCGCAGCCACTCGGCGGGAACGCCCAGCCACTGCGCCAGCGTACGCAATTTTTCTTGCGTCGGTATGGCTTCGCCGCCCAACCACTTACGTGCCGCATGCACGGTGATCGGGCCGCCGGTAAACCGGACATTGAATTCGCGGGCAAGCTGCGTCGGGCTATCCGGTGAGTAATCGGCATTGCGCAAGGCAAGCTGCAGGCGCTCGCTAAAGTCTTCTCGTTCTATAGATGCTTTCATTGACGCGAGCTATTCCATGTCAGTTGTATCGGCCAGTCTCTGCGCAGCAGGAACCTGTTGTGGCTGATACGTGAGTTTCGGGCCCGAATGGCGACTGCCTGACGGGTTGTTTTGTCTTGTACGAAGACAAATTAAAAATGGATTCCGGCATTTAGCGTACCAAGTCTAAGCGGCTCGGCGTAGCAGCGCAAGTAAATGCAACACGTCTATGTTCGGTAACGAACATATAGTAAATCATAAGGAAGCGTTTTCAAAAGCAATATATTTTAAAAAGAACCGACATCAGGTATTGGTTCATTGTGGGTAAATTGCGGTGTCCGGAAATGGTCCGGGGTCGCTCTGTTCGGAGCAATGATTTGGCTTCCGGCGCGCGAAAAGGTTTACTTTAAAAGTAGACTAGAAGTAATGCGATAATCAGGGTCGAATGGAAATTTTTGTCGAAAGTCTGTTTTAACTAGGGTTAGACTGAGCAACAAGATTACAGAGATCAGCCATTTCCGATGAGATTACGTAGCCTACGGACACACCATTTTGGTCAGTTTAGATAAAATAAAAAGTAGCACGAACGTCAACCGCTTGCTTGCAGGCCTGTCACGCCGTGACCGTGAACAAGTTCTCGCCGGGTGCACCCGCGTCAAACTGACCAGCGGCATGGTGCTGGTGGAGTCAGGGCATCCGATGGCGCAGGTGTATTTTCCGATTGGCTGCACAATCTGCCTAACGACGCCAACCGAAAGCGGAACCCAACTGGGTGTCAGCCTGATTGGCAATGAAGGCATGCTCGGTAGCACGCTCACCACCGGCGTCGCGTCGTTGCTCGTGCAAGCCTCGGTTCAGGAAAGTGGCGAAGCCTGGCGCATCAGCCGCAATAAATTTCTGTTGCTGCTGGTAGCCATGCCGACGTTACGGCGGCGTATCTCGAGCTACCTGCACCTGACGCTGGATTATCTGATCCGCAAACCAACTTGCTGCCAGTTTCATCTGCTCGAAGCGCGTCTCGCGTTCTGGTTGCTGATGATGCACGACCGGGTCGA
>CANFED010000257.1 GCA_947445995.1 Oxalobacteraceae bacterium
CCTGGCCTGATGCGTGGACAAAACCTGTACGCCATTCCGTTCACCTATGCCGAGATGGGACTGATCTACAACCGCAAACTGGTGACGCAGGAGCCGTTATCGATGGAAGCGATGTGGGATCCGCAATATCACGGCAAGGTGCTGGCCTATGACGGCAGCGTGCACAATTTTTCTGTTGCCGCGATGCTCGATGGCAGCAAGAACCCTTTTCGGCTGACTTCGACTGAGCTTCGTACTGCCAGTCGGCGGCTGGTGGGGTTGCGCCGCAATGTACTGGCGTTCTATTCATCTCCTGAAGAGGCTGTGAAGTTGTACCTGGAAAACGATGTGGCGTTGGTGTTCGCTAACTTTGGAACGCAGCAAGTTCTGGCCTTGCGTGCAGCGGGAGCAGACGTCGGTTACGTGGTGCCGAAGCAAGGCGTACTGGCATGGCTGGATTGCTGGGCCATCACCGGGCGGGCCCGTTCCCCCCGGTTGGCAGCGAAATGGATCAATGCAACATTGCAAGCTGATGCCAGTAGTCGATTCAGCGAGCGTCATGGTCTTGCCAATACGGTGACGGCGACCTCGCTGAGCAATTCTGGCGATAAGCTGGTCTGGCTGCAACCTCCCGAAGACACCGATACGCGGCAAGCGCTCTGGACCCGCATTCTGTCGGGTGACATCTTGCGGAAATTTTGATCATCATGCGCCTCGGAGTCGGATTCAAATTGGGTATCTGGTTGGCGCTGTTCGGTATCTTGTCGACGGCGCTGACGGGGTATTACGCGTATTCCAAAAGCAGAGAATTGCTGATAGCAGCGGCGGAAGACAAATTGCTGACCGCCACCGACGTATTGGGGCAGCGATTTCTCGACTCGCTGACACCGATCACCGAAGACCTTAGCATGATCGCCTCGCTACCTGCATTGAAGGCATTGGCCGATGGTGTCGACGGAGCAGACATCGCTAAACGCAATCAGGTCAAGCTGGAAGAGGTCTTTTTCAGCATGCTCAAGTCGCGTGTCGATTACGTCCAGCTCCGCCTTATCGGTGTAGCCGAATTTGGCCGGGAGTTGATCCGGACGGACAGGATAAACACGGGTATCGAGGCGGTGAGTAACGACGACTTGCAGGAAAAAGGACACTTTCCCTATATGTTCGAGGCCCTCAAGATGCTTCCGGGAGAGTTTTATTTTTCGAAAATCAATCTCAATCGCGAGCGGAACTGGCAAGACGGATTCGAGACTCCAACCTTGCGGATTGCCACTCCGGTGCGTGATGCGGAGGGCAAAGTGTTCGGTATTGTGATCGTCAATGTCGACCTCAATCGTCTTTTCAACCGCCTGCGCAGCAACCTGCCACGCCATATTGACCTTGTCCTGACCAACGACGAGGGCGACTATCTGATTCACCCCGATCAGGTCAAGACTTTTGGTTTTGACCGGGGGCGGCGCGTTCTGATTCAAGACGATATCGGGGAAATCAAGTCCTTGCTGGAGCCAGGGTTGGTCAACCATTTGCTGACACGAACGGGCATGGGTTCGCAAGATGTCGGCAATGCGGGTGCCTTCGCGCGGATACCCTTCGGGAGTACGAGCCAACCGACCTTTGTCCTGTTGGGACTGCAAACACCACTCAGTCTCGTGCTGCGCGATAGCAAATTGCTGGGAGTGAACATCATCCAGATTACCGTGCTGTGCAGCCTGGCTGCCGCGTGCCTTTCTTTCTTGCTGTCGTTTGTGCTGGCCAAACCGCTGAATGCGATGGCGACCGCAGTCAAACAATTCGAGGCCGGCAAGGTGATCATCAGTTTGCCGACCGAACGGGATGATGAAATCGGCTATCTGGCACGCAGCTTTCAGCAAATGAGTAATCGCCTCAGTAGCCAGGTGAGCGACCTGCAGGCACGCGAACAACATTTGCAGCATCTGGCCCATCACGATCCATTAACCGGTCTGCCCAACCGGGCCATGTTTCAGCAAGTGCTGGAAGCGGAGATCGGCAGGGCGAGTGTTGACGACAGCCGCTTTTGCCTGATGTTCATCGATCTTGACAAGTTCAAGCAGATCAACGACCAGCTGGGTCACGCCGTCGGCGATCAGGCCCTGCAACTCGCCGCATTGCGGATGCGGGCATCGGTCCGCAACGAAGATATCGTGGCCCGGCTGGGCGGCGATGAATTCACCATTCTGGTCAGCGACTTCCGGCACGAGTCCGATGTGACTGCGATGGCACAAAAATTGATCCATGTATTTGATCAGTCGTTTGTTGCCGATGGCCATGAGTTCGAGATGACTTGCAGCATCGGCATCAGCATGTTTCCACAGGACGGCAAGGATGCTGACCAGTTGCTCAACGCCGCTGACGCCGCAATGTACCGCGCCAAGCTGGGCAAGCGCGGCATGCTGGAGTGGTTTGGTGATCTGTCGGGTAATGTGACCTGAAGACTGCGCCGTAAAAAAAGCCGCTCGTGTGATCGAGCGGCTTGTGGCACAGCATAATTATGTCAGTTCAGTTGCTGTATGCCTGCCAACACCCAGCCGCCCTGACCATTGCGTGGCTTCGACAGATTCCAGACTTCGCTAAATGGTTCCGCAGATGCGGTAGCGGACTCCTTGATCATGCCCGAAAACTTGACGCTGGCCAGATGGTCATCGTCGACAATTTCCATGCCCAGCAATTCTGCGTCGAGTTGCACCACGTCGGTGTGACTGTCGGACGGTCCACGTTCCTGAATCTGCAAGCGCAGCTCGGCGAACATCTCTGGTGTGGTGAACTCACGCAGATCGTTGATGTTGGCGCTGTCCCATGCCGATTGCAGGCGTACAAAATACGTCTTTGTGTGGCGCAGGAAACCGTTCGTATCAAAATCAGCCGGTACCCCCCACGGTGCCTGGTCGCCAGTGTGAGCATTTCCACCCGTCGCACCACCAGAACTGCCGCCGAAAGAATTGCCCTCAGCTGGAGCACTACGTGAGCCAATATCGGGAGTGAATCCGGTTTTCGCTGTTCCGGCATACGCAGGTTGTGTCGCGCCTTGCCCGGATTTACGCTTGATCATCCGGTAGATGAAGAAGCCTGCCGCTGCCAGCAAGCCCACCATCAGCATGGTGCTGATCATGCTGGCCATTGCACCACCCAGGCCCATGCTCGATAACAACGCTCCGAGACCAAGGCCGAGCAATGCCCCGCCCAGCATGCCGCGCCAAGGGCTGGCTGGTTTTGGCGGAACCGCCGCCGGTGAGCCAGGCCGGGCAGTGCTGTTGGCGGCTGACTGCGATGGCGCTTGACGGTTCACACTTTGCGACTGCTTGCCAAATGATCCGCCGCCACCCATGCGTTTTTGCGCTTCGGCTTCAGTCGCGGTGACTGCCAATGACGTCATGACAATCATCATGGCTACAAAAAATTTCTTCATGATTCCTCCAGAAAATAATGTGCTGTGAGGTGCGGTCACAGCAGCCGTGTTCGAACTCCAGGGACGGATTGTAGTTCGCTGGAGATTTTTGAAAAAGAGAATATAAGTGAACTATTTATTCTGAAAAGATATTTTTTGCCTGGTCGAGTACCCGTTGTGTGCGTCATTTCGGAATGACATTTTTTCGATAACGTTTTGCATCGGTTTGATATCGCTTCCCAGTGACGATTTGTCTGGATTCGATGGTGCAAACTTGGTGAAACCCGGCCTGATTTCTGCACAGCAACAACATCTTGGGGGTGACCGGTTACGATCGATGAAGAGCTGACATTCTGGTGGTGTCCACGACGGGGATCTTGATTGACCTGGGAGTTGGCATCAGTTTCTTGTCGAGTGGTGTACTCGGACCCGCAGTCATCGTTATGACTGCACCTGAATCAGTGCGCGTAATCTGGCCAGGATGGGCCATCAAGATGGCAACTGACCGTCGCCAGCATCAAGTTCGGCAAGAAATTGCCTTTGGAAGCGCGCTGAAAACAGCGGCATGGATTGTGGGATCGCTGCAGGTTCGCTCGCACTGCGACCGCCTCGCCAATATTAATGTGCGATCCCGTTATGAGGGAAAACGGCGCAAAGCACCGTGCTCGGTCCGGAGTTAGTTCCAGGTGCGCAGCAGTCCGACTGCCAACCCCTCTAGCGAAAAATCATCCCGTTCGGGATCGACACGGATCGCCTTGAAGTCGGAATTCTCCGGCAGCAGTTCGATCACTTCACCGGTCTTCTGATAGCGCTTGACCGTCACATCGTCGCCAAGGCGTGCCACGACAATCTGTCCGTTGCGGGCACTATCGGATTTTTTGACGGCAATCAGATCGCCGTCGATGATGCCGGCATCCCGCATCGACATCCCGCGGACTTTCAGCAGGTAATCAGGTTTGGCGGAAAAAAGTGCGGGGTCAACCTGGTAGGTCGCTTCAACATGCTCCAGCGCCAGGATAGGCGAACCTGCAGCAACACGACCGACTAACGGCAAACTCAGTTGCATCAGAGCAGGGTGTGGCAGTACAAGCTGATGGTTGTGTCGTTCGTTGGCTAGTTCGACCGCGGACTTGATCAGTCTGATGCCGCGCGAGGTACCAGGTGAAATTTCGATCGCCCCTTTTCTTGCCAGTGCCTGCAAATGTTCTTCGGCGGCGTTGACCGAGCGAAATCCAAGTTCCCTGGCGATTTCTGCACGCGTTGGCGGAAACCCGGTGTTGATGATCGCATCGCGGATCAGATTCAGTATCTGCTCCTGCCGCGCGGTAAGTTTGATCATGGGGATGACAGCTTGGCTGTGTGGATAGACAGGCTGTAGTTTTATACAGTGAGCGCCCAAATGCAAGTCATTACAGGGTCGGCATGGATCATTTCCAAGCAAAGAGGCCTAATCATTGAGTTTTGTCAGCTTTGCGGGTATCCTTGCCGACTTTCCTCTTCCCACACTCGTCTTGACGCCGGGGTGGGCGTTATTTTCAATCCGTCCAACAGGAGATTGCATGCGTCATTATGAAATAGTATTTATCGTCCATCCGGATCAGAGCGAGCAAGTGCCCGCCATGATCGAACGCTACAAGGCTGTTGTTGCAGCCCACAGTGGCGTTGTTCACCGCGTTGAAGATTGGGGTCGTCGTCAGATGGCTTACCTGATCCAGAAGCTCGCCAAAGCACACTATGTTTGCATGAACATCGAATGCGACAACGAGACCCTGGTCGAAATCGAAACCGGTTTCAAATTCAATGATGCAGTCCTGCGTCACCTGACCGTCAAGCTGAAGAAAGCCGAAACCGCTCCTTCGCCAATGATGAAGGCAGTACAAAAGGAAGATGCGGCCAAGAGCCATCGTTCCGAGGCACCTGCAGCGTAATTGTTACCAGGAAGAGTGAACCAGCTTCAGTTTGTTGCCAGTATTGCCGAGCGTGAATTGATGCGCTACACACCGGCAGGCATCCCGATCGTGACCGCGAAATTGCAGCACGCCTCGAAGCAAACCGAAGCCAAGGTAGAACGGCAAGTCGAGTTCGAAATTTCTGCCATTGCAGCAGGCGAAATTTCAGGCCGGTTTGATCAAGCCCGATTGGGCGCGATGTTCCACTTCACCGGTTTCCTGGCTCGCAAGAACCGCAACAGTAAAAGTCTCGTGTTTCACATCATTGATTTCGAACCAACCTCAGATACAGGAGCCTCAAATGGCATTCGGTAAAAAATTCGACAAGAACAAGCTCAATCTTAAAGAAAAACGCAAACAACAG
>CANFED010000258.1 GCA_947445995.1 Oxalobacteraceae bacterium
CAACGCGCTTTGCGCACCGCGCTGTCGCGCTGCAGCGCCTGAACTCCGGAGAATGACGATGATTAAAAAAATGATGGTGACCTTCAAACTCAACGGCAAGTCCACCGATGTGGTGGTCGAGCCGCGCGAACTCTTGATTCACACCTTGCGCGAAAAATGCCTGCACACCGGCCCGCATATCGGGTGCGATTCGTCGCACTGCGGTGCCTGTACGGTCGATGTCGATGGCATGTCAGTCAAGTCCTGCACGATGCTCACGGTGCAGGCTGACGGCTCCGAATTGCTGACCGTTGAAGGCTTTGCGCAAGGCGGCGAACTGCACGCGCTGCAGGAAGGCTTCATGCAGGAACACGGCCTGCAATGCGGCTTCTGCACGCCCGGCATGATCACTCGCGCCTATCGTCTGCTGAAAGAAAATCCGGACCCGACCGAAGCCGAAATCCGTTACTGGATGGCCGGCAATTTGTGCCGCTGCACCGGATACCAGAATATCGTCAAGGCGATTCAGTACGCCGCCCGCAAATTGCGTGGCGAGCCGGTACAGACCTCGTATCCGCTGATGGAAACCACGACGCATTAAGCGCACTGAGCACCCGAAGACTCACGGAGACAAACATGGACGCAACCATAGACAGCAAGACCGTACCGAACAATGAAGAACGCCTGGCCAAGCTCGAAGGCATGGGCTGTTCGCGCAAACGCTACGAAGATCCGCGCTTTATCCAGGGCAAGGGCAATTACGTCGACGACGTCAAGATGCCCAATATGCTCGTTGGCGTGATGGTGCGCAGTCCGTATGCGCACGCCCGCATCAAGAGCATTGATACCAGCAAGGCACTGGCCCATCCCGGTGTGTATGCCGTGCTGACGGCCGAAGACCTCAAGCCGCTCAAGCTGCACTGGATGCCGACACTGGCCGGTGACGTGCAGGCCGTGCTGGCCGATGGCAAGGTGGTGTTCCAGAATCAGGAAGTCGCGTTTGTGGTGGCTGAAGACCGCTACATCGCCGCCGATGCTGCCGAGCTGGTCGAGGTCGAGTACGAGCCGCTGGCGGTGCTGGTTGATCCGCTCAAGGCGATGGCACCCGATGCCCCGACCGTGCGGGACGATATCAAGGACAAGGACGTCGGCGCGCATGGCGCACGCAAGCATCCGAACCATATTTTTACGTGGGACATCGGCGACAAGGACAAGACCGACCGCGCTTTCGACAATGCCGAAGTCACCGTCAAGCAGGACATGATTTACCAGCGCGTCCATCCGTGTCCGCTGGAGACCTGCGGTTGCGTGGCGTCGTTCGACAAGATTCGCGGCGATCTGCTGGTCTACATTACGTCGCAGGCACCGCATGTGGTGCGTACCGTGGTCGGCATGCTGTCGTCGATTCCCGAATCAAAAATCCGTATCGTCTCGCCCGACATCGGCGGTGGTTTCGGCAACAAGGTCGGCATTTATCCCGGCTATGTGTGCGCCATCGTCGCCTCCATCGTGCTGGGCCGGCCGGTCAAATGGATCGAGTCGCGCACCGAAAATCTGACCACCACCGCGTTCGCCCGCGACTATCACATGACCGGCGAACTGGCCGCCGACAAGGACGGCAAGATCAAGGCATTGCGGGTCCACGTCACCGCCGATCATGGCGCTTTTGATGCCTGTGCCGATCCGAGCAAATGGCCGGCCGGCATGTTCCATGTCGTCACCGGGTCGTACGATATTCCGAATGCCTTCGTCTCGGTCGACGGCATCTATACCAACAAATGTCCGGGCGGCGTGTCGTACCGCTGTTCGTTCCGGGTCACCGAAGCGGTGTATCTGATCGAACGCATGGTCGACGTGCTGGCGCAAAAGCTGGGCATCGACAAGGCCGAAATCCGCTTCCGCAATTTTTTGCGCAAGGACCAGTTCCCGTACCAGACTGCGCTCGGTCTCGAATACGATTCGGGCGATTACGAACCGGCGCTGCGCAAGGGATTGGCCGCGCTCGATTACCCGGCCTTGCGGGCCGAACAGGCTGCGCGCCGCGCTGATCCGGATGCGGCCACGCTGATGGGCATCGGCATCTGTACCTTCACCGAAATCGTTGGTGCCGGCCCGTCGAAGATGTGCGACATCCTCGGCATCGGCATGTTCGATTCGTGCGAAATCCGGGTTCATCCGGACGGCTCGGCGATTGCCCGCATGGGGACCATCAGCCAGGGACAGGGCCATCAAACGACCTACGCACAGATCATCGCCTCGGTGGCCGGCATCCCGGCCTCGCTGATCACGGTCGAGGAGGGCGATACCGCCACTGCACCGTACGGACTCGGCACCTACGGATCGCGCTCGACGCCGGTGGCCGGTGCCGCGATTGCCCGCGCCTCGCACAAGATCCGCGAAAAGGCCCGCAAGATCGCCGCGCATCTGCTCGAAGTCAGTCCGGACGATGTCGAGTTCGACCTCGACCGCTTCGTCGTCAAGGGTGCGCCGGACCAGGCCAAGAGCATCAAGGAAGTTGCCTGGGCAGCCTACAACAATGTCCCCGAAGGGATGGAGATGGGGCTCGAAGCGGTCGACTATTACGACCCGCCGAATTTCACTTTCCCGTTCGGCACCTACATCTGCGTGGTCGATGTCGATCGCTATTCGGGCGAGACCAAGATCCGGCGTTTTTATGCGCTCGATGATTGCGGCACCCGCATCAACCCGATGATTATCGAAGGCCAGATTCATGGCGGACTGACCGAAGGTTTTGCGGTGGCGATGGGCCAGCAGCTGACCTACGACGATGCCGGCAACGTGCTTGGCGGCACGCTGATGGATTACTTCCTGCCGACCAGCATGGAGACGCCGCACTGGGAAACCGACTTCACTGTCACGCCGTCGCCGCATCATCCGATCGGTGCCAAGGGTGTCGCCGAGTCGCCGCATGTCGGGTCGATTCCGTGTTTTACGGCGGCGATGGTCGATGCCTTTGCCCATCTCGGCGTGACCCACATGAACATGCCGCACAACAGTTTTCGGGTCTGGCAGCAAAGCCATGCACTCAACCTGGATCAGCGCTAAATCAGTGATCGGCTTCGCTACACAGTCTTAATTCAAAACAAGGAATCACGCATGAATGTCGTCATCGAAAAAGTTTTTCCCATGCCCTGCAGCGCTGATACCGCGTGGCAGTTTTTGCAGAATATCGAAGGCGTCGGCAATTGCATGCCGGGCGCAAAAATCACCGAGCGCGTCGATGAAAAGAATCACAAGGGCACCGTCAGCGTCAAGGTCGGACCGGCTTCGATGTCGTTTCGCGGCAATATCGAAGTGCGCGAAGTCGATGCCGCCACGCGCACGCTGCATCTGATCGGTACCGGGTCCGACGTGACCGGTACTTCGGGTGCGTCGATGGATCTGGTGGCGACGGTGAAGGACACCGGCGGTACCACGTGCGAACTGGTCGGCAAGAGCGAGGTTGGCATGACCGGCAAGGCCGCCGCCTTCGGCGGGCGCGTGATGAACTCGGTGGCCGAGCAGATCCTCAAGCAGTTCGCTGCCAACTTCGCGGTGCAGGTGGAGGCGCTGCAATCGCAGCAGGTCGCACCGGTACCCGTGCAATCCGAGATGAACGGATTGGCACTGGCCTGGGCGGTGGTGCGTGACTGGTGGCACGGGCTGTTTGCCCGCAAGTCGGCTTGAGGCAAACATGATTACCGAGCGCATGCAAACGGTCGTGACGCTGCAGCGGCAACTGCAGCAGCTCGGGTATGTGGCCGAGCCGGGGCTGGCCGCGACGCTATTGCTGATGACGGCAATGGGGCGGCCGCTGCTGCTTGAAGGCGAGGCCGGTGTCGGCAAGACAGAGATCGCCAAGGTGCTCGCGCAAGTGCATCAGACCCGGCTGATCCGGCTGCAATGTTACGAAGGACTCGATGCCCATTCGACGCTGTACGAGTGGAATTACCAGCGCCAGCTGCTGGCCATCAAGTTGCTTGATGACGATCCGCGTCCGGTCGCCGAGAAGGAGCAGGACATTTTTTCGGAGCGTTATTTACTGCGTCGGCCCTTGCTCGAAGCGATCAGCAGCCCGACCCCGGTGGTCTTGCTGATCGATGAAATCGACCGCGCCGACGAAGCCTTCGAAGCCTATTTGATGGAGTTGCTGTCGGACTTCCAGGTCTCGATTCCGGAGCTGGGCACGATCAAGGCGGTGTCACGGCCGCTCGTGATTTTGACCTCGAATGGCACGCGCGAATTATCGGATGCGTTGCGGCGGCGCTGCCTGTATCAGTACGTCGACTATCCGGGTTTCGAAAAGGAATTGCTGATCGTCGAGACGCGCTTGCCGCAGATGCCGTTGCAACTGGCGCGTCAAGTCGTCGAATTTGTCCAGTCGCTGCGCCAGATGGATTTGCAGAAAAAGCCCGGCATCGCCGAAACGCTGGATTGGGCGGCGGCGCTGCTTCAACTGGGTGTCAGCAGCTTCGATGACGCGGGTATCGACGGCATCATGGCATCGCTGTCGGCACTGGTGAAAACGCAGGCCGATGGCGCCAGCCTGAGCCGTATCGTGGTGCAGAAAATGGCGGCGGCATGCTGACGGAGTTGTTACCTGAGTTGGCACCTGATTTGCCCCGGATGCTGGCTGCACGCTACGTCGGCTTTGTCGGCTTCCTGCGCGAAAACGGCTTGCAGGTCGCCAGTGCAGATGGGGCCGATGCGTTGCGGGTGGCCGAACAATCAGGACAATTCGATGCGTCTTTGTTGCGCTGGAATTTGCGCGCGTTGCTGTGTTCGCGGGCCGAAGACTGGCGGCGTTTTGATGGATTGTTCGATGCGTATTTCCTGCCGCCGAACCGGCAAAAAACCGTCGAGACCCATGCCGGCGGTGCCGGTCAGGTTGATCTGGCGGGCGAGGCTGGCGGCTTGCGCGACAGCAGCGACGGTACGCCGCTGGCATCGGCTGGCGGCAGCGACGGTGACGATACCGACGGTGCGACTGCGCAGCACGGTGCCAGTCTCGACGAGGCGCTCGGCCAGGCGGATTTCCGTCACTTGCATCAGCCCGAGGAACTGCAGGCGCTCGATGCGCTGATGCGGCAATTTGCGCGCCGGCTGCGCCTGCTTGCGCTGCGTCGCGAGCAGTGCGCCAGCGCCGGTCGCCGCATCGATCTGGCGCGCACGATCCGGCGCAGCATCGCGCATGGCGGCGTGCCGCTCGACCTGGCGTGGCGCAAGCCGCGCACCCAGCGCCCGCGTCTGGTGCTGCTGCTCGATGTCAGCCGCTCGATGAGTCTGTACAGTTTTTTTTATTTGCGGCTGGCGCGTGCGCTGTCGCTGCTGCTGACGGATGTGCACTGCTTTCTGTATCACACGCGACTGGTCAGCGTGGCCGAAGCGCTGCGTGATCCCGATGCCTGGCGCGCGCAGGAGCGGTTGCAATTGCTGTCGGCCGGCTGGGCCGGCGGGACCCGCATCGGTGACTGTCTGGCCGAATTCAACCAGCGTCATGCG
Source organism: Oxalobacteraceae bacterium (assembly GCA_947445995.1). Taxonomy (GTDB): domain Bacteria; phylum Pseudomonadota; class Gammaproteobacteria; order Burkholderiales; family Burkholderiaceae_D; genus Actimicrobium. Next base: position 5,482 of record CANFED010000258.1, read on the forward strand.
GGCCAGTTGCTGCACGCACGCACGGCAGTCATCATCGTCAGCGACGGCTATGACACCGGTGCGCCGGAGCGGCTGGTGAGCGCACTCGTGACCTTGCGACGGCGCGCGCGTCGCGTGGTCTGGCTCAACCCGCTGGCCAGTCGTCCCGGTTACACGCCATCGAGTGCCGGCATGCAAGCGGCGATGCC
>CANFED010000259.1 GCA_947445995.1 Oxalobacteraceae bacterium
ATCGCTACCAGCACGTAGTCGCCGCCGGTCTGAACCCAGTGGTAACCACGCGGCGGAGCCGACAGGCGATGACCGCGCCAGTCATCGACAACATACTGGCGGCTACGATAGTCACGCGGCATGCGGTCGCCCTTGCGGTAGTTGTGGCCCGGTCCGGCACCGCGGCCGTCGCGGCCGTCGTTGTAACGAACCTGGTCGCGGTGGTCGTTGCCGCGCCTGTCGTCGCCGCGATCATTGTCGCGTCGGTCGTTGTCTCGTCGCTCCGGGCCGCGCCCATTATTGCCGCGATCTGGCGGGCCACCACGCTGGGCTTGTTCGTTGCGGCCACGATCGCCTCGATCGTCCCCGCGATCATGGTCCGACCGGCCCTGCGCGAACGACAATCCGCTGGTACCAATGGCGATCGCGAGGATGGCGCTGACGAGTGCTTTCTTGTTCATTCTGGATTCCCTTTGGTTGCGACGACATGCCGGCTTTGGAACATCACCCGCGTCTGTCGATCTGCAAAGAGGATAGTCGATAAGCAAGAATCCATCTGTACGGTGCCACGCACATCGTCGGCACCAACAATCAATGCGCCATGAGTACCGGCACCGTCATCGAGGTCAGGATCGTGTTGGTCACGCCACCCAGCAACACCTGACGGAAGCGCGAATGGGCATAGCCGCCCATGACGATGAGGTCGGCATTGCAATCGGCGGCATGCGACAGCAGCGCGTTGCCGACATCGAGATCATCCATGCGTCCGCTCTTCGACGCTTTTTCGGTGGTGGTCAAGACCACGACGTCGAGTTTGACGCCGTGTCGCGCAAGATACAGCGCGATGTCAGCACCGGGCTCGTCACCATGCACATCGGGTTTGGCCTCCGGATTGAAGACCACCAGTTGCACCTGCTTGGCCTGCTTCAACAACGGGATCGCAGCCGTCACCGCACGCGTGGCCTGCATGCTGCCATCCCAGGCCACCAGTATCGTCTGGCCGATATGTTCGAAATGACCGACATACGGAATGATCAGCACCGGGCGCCCCGAATGCATCACCACGTATTCGGGAAATTCATCAGCGGTCGATGGCGACGGCTCTTCGGGATTGGTCTGACCGACGATGACCAGATCGCTGTAACGCGCCTGCAGGCTCACGCCGGGACCCGCCTCTTCGTCGACCAGTCGCTTTTCGAACGACTGAACACCGAGCGTGCCGACCACACGCTCGAACTCTTGCAGCGCAAACGTGCCGCGCTCCTTGAGCATGTCGAGCATCGCGCCTAGCTGCAAATTGCCCTCGCCAATCGCGCCTGGCAAATAGAACAGGCCGGACACGCCAGTGGTGGCAGTACCGGTCAAATGGCCGCCATTGCGCAAGACCAGTTCGGCACCGATGCGAATGCGTTCAGCCGTGCGCACGGAGGCGTCGACGTGGACCAGGATGGTGGGATAGCTCATGGTGTTTCCTTTCTCGGTAAATGAAAAACGGCTTACAGCGAGGCGTTATGCGGGAAACCCTGACGTTGTTCGCTTTTTTCCTGACAGGCGATACAGCAATGCGCCGAGGGCATCGCCCGCAGTCGGGCAAGCGGAATGGCTTCCTCGCAGGCAGTGCAGGTGCCATAGGTGCCGGCCTTGATACGGCCCAGTGCCGCATCGATTTCGACGATGACGGCCAGGTCCAGCTCAAGCTCGGCAAGGTCGGTATCGTTGAGTACATCGGCAACGACGGCATTGTCGTCGGCAACGTCCGGCTCGGTCAGCACCAGTTCATCGGGTTCGTCGGAACGATGCATCTCGGGATCAAGCCGCGCCTGCAATTCCTGACGGCGCTGCAGTAAAGCGGATTCGAGTTCTTGCAAATTGGCGGGAGTTAAGTTGCTCATGATGATGTCTCCGGAAAAGATGGCTGCGCTGTCAGGATGACTTGTTGCGCGCCGGTTCTGGCAATCGGTCGATATCGCCAGCGACCGGGTCGCTGGCGGGAAAAGGTTTATTCAGGGCCTTGTCGGGCGCTTGCCCGACAAACGTTTTTTTGCACCGGCCCGGTCTTCGTGCATACGCCATGTGCGAATGCGTTAGCGCGTGCGGGCGCGCAGCGCGGTCAGTTCCTGCTGCAACTGTTCGATACGTTGCAGCAGCGTCAGTGCCAGCGCCACACCATTGTGATCAAGCTCGAAATCATCGCGCAAGCGGCGCGCGGTGCAGGCAGTGACCACCGTGCGCAACTGAAACAACAACGGTTCGGTCTGCGCATCGGCCGGCACAATCAGGCCGATACCGACCAGTTCGTCGAGCTCTTCGCGCGACAGGCCAGACACCTCGGCCAGATGTGTGATTGTGCAGACATGCTCGGCATCGAGCGAAATACTTTCTGCGGTGGTGAGCTTCATCCTGCCTCCTTGTTGCTGGCACTGCGCGGCTTGAAATCCGAGAGTGCCGCCAGCTGTTCGTACAAGGCCCGCTCGGCCGGGGTGAGGGTCTTTGGCACCACAATGCGCACCAGCGCAAACAGGTCGCCAGCCGCGCCGCCGGGCGCTGGCAGGCCGCGTCCGCCGAGGCGCAAGCGTTGGCCCGACGACGTGCCGGGCTTGATATTGAGTTCGACCTTACCACCTAGCGTGGGAATTTCAACGGTCGTTCCCAGCGTCGCTTCCCACGGTGTCAGCGACAGATCGCATACCAGATCGCGGCCAGTGACCCGATACAGCGGATGCGGCAACAGCGACAGCACCACGAACAGGTTACCCGCTTTGCCACCATGACGACCCGGACCACCTTTACCGGCCAGTCGCAAGCGCTGGCCATCGGCTGCCCCTTTCGGCACGGTGATGCGGAAAGTGCGAGCGACCCGGTGCGGCAAGCCATGCGCATCCATTTCGGGCAGTTCGACCGTGACGTCGGTTTCAGCACCGCTATAAATCTGTTCGAGCGTGACCTCGACGTTGACCGAATAGTCGGTGCCCTCTTCCGGCATCGTCGCCCGCGTGCGCCGTCCGGCTCCGCCGGAGCGGAAGGCACCCATCAGGTCGGACAGATCGACATCGTCGAAGGCATCGGCACCCGAGCCATAGCGCTGCTGCCACTGTGGCGGCGGCGAAAAGTTTTCGCCGGCCGAGCGCTGGCCGAGCTGGTCGTATTCGGCACGCTTCTCGGGGTTTTTCAGGGTGGCATAGGCCTCGGCCACTGCCTTGAATTTCTCTTCGCCCTTCGGGTCTTTCGACACATCCGGATGATATTGATGCGCCAGCTTGCGGTAAGCCTTCTTGATGTCATCGAGGGTGGCATCGCGCTCGATCCCGAGCGTGTCGTAATAGTCTTTGTACTTCATCGGATTCCTGCGTCAGGGTGGCTACCCGATTGCATGACGCAATCGGGTGTCGGCGACGGTTAAAGTCGCCCGGTCAGCAACATGATAATCAGAATTACGACGATCAGGCCCGTTATCCCGCTCGGACCGTAGCCCCAGTTACGACTGTGTGGCCAGGACGGAAATGCGCCTACCAGCACAAGGATGAGGATGATCAATAAAATGGTGCCCATGGCAACTCTCCGAACAGGTTAGACAACGAAATTCTTCATCATTGAAGACGTTGCCAGATTAACCAGAAATAGCCACACCTTCCGTGCGCTGGCGCACCAACCCTGCACAATACGTCCACTCAGAAATGCCAGCAGGAGTTCATCCCCTCCCAGGGTTTCAGCCCTGTCGCAATGCACTCGCGGCACTGGCCAGCGCGGTGATGCGCGCCCAGTCTCCGGCGATCATCGCGTCTTTTGGCGTGAGCCATGAACCGCCGACGCAGGCGACATTCTTGCAAGCCAAAAATTGCGGTGCTGTGGCCAGCGAAATGCCGCCGGTCGGGCAGAACATCACGTCACCCAGCGGTCCGGCGATCGCATTGAGCATGCCAACGCCGCCAGCCGGTACGGCTGGAAATAGCTTGAGTTGCCGGAAGCCGGCTTCGCGTGCGGCCATCACTTCGGACGGGGTCATCACGCCGGGCAGCAGTGGCAAGCCACTGCTGCGTGCGGCGGCAATGAGTGCCGGAGTCAGGCCGGGCGAGACACCGAACACGGCACCGGCGTCGCGTGCGGCGGCAAATTCTTCGGGCAACGTCAGCGTGCCGACACCGAGAATTGCTTCGGGCACCTGCTCGGCCATCGCACGGATCGCCGCCAGTCCGTGGACCGTGCGCAAGGTCACTTCGAGCACGCGGAGTCCGCCGGCGACCAGCGCCCGTGCCAGTGGTACCGCATGGTCGAGGTCATCGATGGCGATGACAGGGATCACCGCCGAAGTGCGCATGATGTGGAGCAGATCGGGCATCAGGTGGGGAGCTTGATTCATGGGGTCACTTTCTCGACGGCTGACAAAACGGGTGGCAAATCAAAAGTTGTCGCGCCTTCTTCGGCAGCGCTGACAGTGGCGCGGAACATGCCGAACAGTTCGCGCCCCATGCCGACCTGGTTGTTACGCAGGTCGGCCGTGGCCTGCTCGCGCGCATCCCAGAGTTCGGCCGGCACGTCGGCGCGCAGCACACCGTTTTCGGCATCGAGCAGCAACCGGTCGCCGGTACGAATCCGGCCCAGTGGCCCGCCGGCCAGCACTTCCGGCGAGACGTGAATGGCTGCCGGCACTTTGCCGGAGGCACCTGACATGCGGCCATCGGTCACCAGCGCGACATGGAAACCGGCATCCTGCAGGTTGGCCAGCGCTGGTGTCAGCGCATGCAGTTCCGGCATGCCATTGGCGCGCGGCCCCTGGAACCGGACGACCGCAATGAAATCCTGATTGAGTTCGTTCGCCTTGTAGGCGCGCATGAAGTCTTCTTGCGAATCGAACACGATGGCCGGTGCTTCTACCCGACGGTATTCCGGCTTGACTGCAGAGACTTTGATCACGGCACGCCCGAGGTTGCCAGTGAGCAGGCGCAAGCCGCCGTCTGCCGAGAACGGCTCGGCGGCACCGCGCACGACATTGCGGTCGGCACTTTCCAGTGGCACCGGACGCCAGACCACGACGTCATCTTGCAGAAACGCCTCGCTGCAATGCGCCCGCAAACCCTTGCCGAGGACCGTGGTGACATCCTCATGCAGCAAGCCGGCATCGAGCAATTCGCGGATCACGAAACCGGTACCACCAGCGGCATGGAAATGATTGACGTCGGCGTCACCGTTCGGATAAATCCGCGTAAGCAGCGGAATGACCGCAGACAGCGCGGCAAAATCATTCCAGTCGATGACAATGCCGGCGGCCTTGGCGATAGCGACCAGATGCAATGTGTGATTGGTCGAACCGCCGGTGGCGAGCAAGGCGATGATCGCGTTGACGATGGATTTTTCATCGACCAGCCGACCGACCGGCGTGTACTCGGGTGTATGCGTGGCGATCTTTACTGCACGTGTCGCCGCGGCTGCCGTCAGCGCATCGCGCAACGGCGTGCCCGGCGTGATGAACGCGGCACCTGGCAAGTGCAAGCCCATCACTTCCATCAGCATCTGGTTGCTGTTGGCCGTACCGTAGAACGTGCAGGTACCGGCGCCGTGATACGACTGCGATTCGGCTTCGAGCAATTCGGCACGGCCGATCTTGCCCTGCGCGTAGAGCTGACGCACACGGGCTTTTTCGGAATTGGACATGCCGCTGGTCATCGGTCCGGCCGGAATAAAC
>CANFED010000260.1 GCA_947445995.1 Oxalobacteraceae bacterium
ACCGATCGGTATCGCCACTGGTTACTACCGCGGTTTCTGGGATGACTGGGTGGTCATGCGACTCGTCGATGCGTTGCAGGCTTTCCCGTCGCTGATCCTGGCGCTGGCGATTGCGGCCGCACTGGGCGGCGGTTTTTACAACGCGATGGTGGCTGTCGGCATCGGCTTTACACCAGCCTTCGTGCGACTGGCGCGCGGTCAGGCCATGACGATCCGCAACCTCGATTACGTAATGGCGGCGCGCTCGGTCGGTGCTGGCGACTTGCGCATCATGTGGCGCTATGTGCTGCCCAACGCGATGGCCCCACTGGTGATCCAGGCCTCGTTTGCGATGGGCTCGGCCATCATTGCCGAAGCCGGCCTGTCCTACCTCGGCCTCGGTGCCAGACCGGAAGATCCGAGCTGGGGCTCGATGCTGCATATCGCTCAGGGCTATCTCAACACCAACCCGACGCTGGTGCTGTGGCCCGGTATCGCGATCTTCGTGGTGGTGCTGGGCTTTAACCTGCTGGGCGACGGCATCCGCGAAGTATTCGATCCGAAACTCAACCGATGACCATGAACTCAGCCACCACCGCCACTGCGCTGCTCGAAGTCCGCGACCTGAAAGTCGAATTCCTGCGTGATGGCAAAGCCGTCGCACCGGTCGATAGTGTCTCGTTCACATTGCATGCCAACCAGACCCTCGGCTTGCTGGGTGAATCCGGTTGCGGCAAGAGCGTCACGGCGCTGTCCATCCTGCGGCTGTTTCCGATGGCCAGCAAAGCGAGGTTGAGTGGCAGCGTTCACTTTCGCGGACAAGACCTGTTGCAGGCTGACGAGGCCAGCTTGCGGGCCTTGCGCGGCAAGGACATCGCGATGATTTTTCAGGAGCCGATGACCTCGCTCAATCCGCTGCACCGGATTGGCGACCAGCTCGGCGAAATGCTGCGCATGCACACCACGCTGGACCGAAAACAGATCACCGCGCAAAGCATTGCGATGCTCAAGCGGGTCGGTCTGCCACGTGCCGAACAGCTCATCGATGACTATCCGCACAGCCTGTCCGGCGGCATGCGCCAGCGCGTGATGATTGCGATGGCACTGCTGTGCAATCCCGGCGTGCTGATCTGCGACGAGCCGACCACCGCGCTGGACGTCACCATTCAGGCCCAGATCCTGGACCTGATGCGCGACCTCAAGGAACAGCAAGGCACGGCCATCCTGATGATCACGCATGACCTCGGCGTAGTCGCTGAAATGTGCGAACGGGTCGTTGTCATGTATGCCGGGCAGGTGGTTGAGGAAAGCAGCGTGCGCGACCTGTTCGATGCGCCGGCCCATCCCTACACCACGGCCCTGATGCGGGCGCGGCCAACGCTGGCAGCCACGCCCGGTCAGCCATTGCTTGCCATTCCGGGCATGGTGCCGCCACCCGGTTCGGTCAACAGCGGTTGCCGTTTTGCGGCGCGCTGTCCGAAGGCCGATGCGCACTGCCGCTCGCAAATGCCGGCACTGACCGAAGTCGCTCCCGGTCATCTGGCCCGTTGCTGGTATCCCGGATGACCACCACCTCACGACCGACCGGAGCACCTGCCATGTCCCCTCCCCTGCTCAAAGTCAGCGGCCTGAAAAAGCATTTCACCGGTCGCGCCGGTGCGCCGGTCAAAGCGGTCGACGATGTCTCGTTCGAAATCGCCGAAGGCCAGACCCTCGGTCTGGTCGGCGAATCCGGTTGCGGCAAATCGACCACCGGACGCAGCGTGCTGCGCCTGATCGAACCGACTGCCGGCAAGGTCGAATTCATGGGCCAGGACGTGATGACGCTGCGCGCCGAACCGCTGCGACGTATGCGGCGCGACATGCAGATGGTGTTCCAGGACCCGTTTGCCTCGCTCAATCCGCGCATGACCATCGGTGAAGTGCTGGAAGAACCGCTGATCGTGCACGACCTGTTCGACCGGCCCACGCGCAAGCGCAAGGTGGCCGAAATGCTCGAACGGGTCGGCCTGAGCCAGTCCTACGCAAGTCGTCATCCGCACGAATTTTCCGGTGGCCAGCGCCAGCGTGTCGGCATCGCCCGCGCCATCATCACGCAACCGAAACTGGTGGTCGCCGACGAGGCCGTCTCGGCACTGGACGTGTCGATTCAGGCGCAAATCCTGAACCTGCTCAAAGACCTGCAACAGGAACTCGGCCTGACCTATCTGTTCATCTCGCATGACCTCGCCGTGATCCGCCATGTCAGCGAGCGCATTGGCGTGATGTACCTCGGCCGGCTGGTCGAAACCGGTCCATGCGACAGTATTTACCGCGACCCGAAACATCCGTACACGCAGGCGCTGCTCTCGGCCATCCCGCGTGAGCATCCGGACGAAGTGCGCCAGCGCATTGTCCTGCAAGGCAGCATTCCGAATCCGGCTGCACCACCGACCGGTTGTCATTTCCATCCGCGTTGCACCAGTTGCATGGAGGTCTGCAAAACCGTCGCGCCGGCACCGACCGAAATCGCACCGGGCCAATTCGTCACTTGCCATCTGTATCGCTAACCGCATCGCTTACCATTTTCAGAACAGGACTCCCCATGATGAATCTCGACAGCAATCACTATCCGTATGCTTCGCGTCGCAGCGTCGTGTATGCCAAACGCGGCATGGTCGCGACCGCACAACCGCTGGCGGCGCAAGCCGGCCTGCAAGTGCTGCAAGCCGGTGGCAATGCGATCGATGCAGCGATCGCGGCAGCGGCCGCGCTGTCGGTGGTCGAACCGACTGCCAATGGCATCGGCGGTGATGCCTTCGCGCTGATCTGGCATGGCGGCACACTGCACGGGCTCAATGCCAGCGGTGCCGCGCCGCAGCGTATTTCGCTGGCGGCATTGAAAGAAGCGGGTCACACCAGCATGCCAAAATACGGCGCGCTGCCGGTTACTGTGCCGGGTACGCCGGGCGCGTGGGCTAGCATGGCGGAACGCTTTGGCAAGCTGCCGCTGACGCAGTCGATGGCCGGTGCGATCGCACTGGCGCAAGACGGTTTTCCGGTTTCGCCGATGGTTGCCGTGGCATGGGAAGCGGCGCACAAGAACTTTCTCAACGAACTCAAGGCCGGTCATTTTCAGCCGTGGTTCGATACCTTTGCGGCCGAAGGACGGGCACCGCGTGCCGGTGAAATCTGGCGCTCGCCGGGTCACGCGCAGACACTGCAATCGATCGCCTCCGACAATGCCGCGAGCTTCTATCGCGGTGCGCTGGCCGAAAAAATCGCCGCCTGCGTGCAAGGTGCCGGCGGCTATCTGGACGTAGCCGATCTGGCGGCGTATCAGCCGCAATGGGTCGATCCGATCAGCGTCAACTATCGTGGCTATGACGTCTGGGAAATCCCGCCAAACGGGCATGGCCTGGTTGCGCTGATGGCGCTCAATATCCTCAAGGGATTTGATTTCAGCGAACGCGATACGGTGCTGACCCATCACCGCCAGATCGAAGCCATCAAGCTGGCCTTCGCTGATGGTCACGCACACATCGCCGAAGCGAGTGCGATGCGGGTGTCGGTCAAGGACCTGCTGTCGGAGGCGTATGCCGACGAGCGCCGTCGTCTCATCGGATCCCGTGCCACCTTGCCGGTAGCCGGCGAACCACCGCGTGGTGGCACCGTGTATCTGAGCACGGCCGATAGCGAGGGCAACATGGTGTCGCTCATCCAGAGCAATTACATGGGCTTCGGGTCGGGACTGGTGGTACCGGGCACGGGCATCGCGCTGCACAACCGTGGCAATAATTTCACGCTTGATGCCGACCATCCGAATTGTCTGGCACCGGGCAAGCGGCCATATCACACCATCATTCCCGGCTTCCTGAGCAAGGATGGCACGGCAGTTGGTCCGTTCGGCGTGATGGGTGGTTTCATGCAACCACAGGGCCATGTGCAGATGGTGATGAACACGGTCGACTTCGCACTCAACCCGCAAGCCGCACTCGATGCGCCGCGCTGGGAATGGCTGCAGGGGAACAAGGTCAATCTTGAGCACACCGCGCCGGAACATTTGTTCCGTTCGCTCTCTGCGCTAGGTCACGAGGTGACATGGTCCGGCAATCAGCTCGGCTTCGGGCGTGGTCAGATTATCTGGCGCGATGCGCAGGGGGTGCTGTGCGGCGGCACCGAGCCACGCTCCGATGGCAGCATCGCGGCCTGGTAATCCCTTCACAGGAAAGCATCATGATCAAGAATCCCGCCAATGTCGGTCCGCCACCGAAGAGCAGTTCGCTGCCCGACTACGTCTATGGCAACCTGCGCGACGATATCTTTGCGTTGCGCCTCTTGCCCGGTGATCAGATCACTGAAACCGATGTCGCGGCCTACTTCGATGTCTCGCGTACTCCGGTGCGCGAAGCCCTGCAACGGCTGCAGCGCGATGGTCTGATGCAGGGTTATGTGCGCGGTGGCTGGGAAGTCGTACCGGTCGACTTCAAGCGTTATGAAGACCTGTACGAAATGCGCCGGGTCATCGAACTGCATGCGGTCACGCGGCTGTGCCAGGACGGGAGCGGGATCGATCAGACGCTCATCGATGGCTTGCAAAAAATCTGGTGTTGTCCGGTCAGTGAACGGCTGGTCGATGGACTGCAGGTGGCGATGCGCGATGAAGAGTTTCACCAGACGCTGGTGCGCGCCACCGGCAATCTCGAAATGGCGACCACCTTCGACCGGCTCACCGATCGCGTGCGGATCGTGCGGCGGCTGGATTTTTTATATGGCGACTGCGTCGGGCTGACCTATGACGAACACGCCGCCATCCTGGCCGGCATCGCGGCACGTGACAGAGTGACTGCCGTGCGGCTGATGACTGCGCATATCGAAGACAGTCATGTCAGTGTCAAGCAGCTCACGCTGCATCATTTGCATAGCGTTCGCAGCGGTGCCAGTGCTGAGCGGTTGCCGTATTTACCGCTGAAAATGCAGCGGCTGTCTTAGGGGGCGAAGCAGCGCAGACAAATTGGCTGGTGCGTTTTAGTCGGTGCAATGCCCTGCGGTTATTGCACCCTACGCGGCTCCGGATGGGCTGCCTTGATGTCTTGACCGCGTTGCAAAATCCACTCGATCTTCGCTCCCAGCGTTGTCATATTGAAGGGTTTGACCACATAGCCGCTTGCACCCGAACGCACCGCGGCGATGACATTTTCCTTGCGCGCTTCCGCTGTGATCAGTAGTACTGGAATATGCTGCAGGTCCGGCTCCTTGCGGATCGATTGCAGTAATTCGAGTCCGCTCATTCTAGGCATGCTCCAGTCGGTCACCACCAGATCGAACGCCTGTGTTTGCAACAACGCAAACGCCTCGTTTCCATTACTGGCCTCGACGACGTCCTGGTATCCAAGGTCAAACAAAAACCTGACCACCAGACGCCGCATGCTTGACATGTCATCAACGACGAGAATCCGGATGGTGTTCATCATCGGCCCTGCGCTCCGACGTTGGCCATGAGACCAACCGTCAATCTCAGGACCATGTCAGCAATCAATCTACTGGGCCACCCTGCCAGCCGAGCAGACAATTTGCAAACTGCGATGGTCAGTTTTTTCATGACATTCCTTTTTGATGCGATTTTAGGTGGCGTACTAACGTTGAATTGCCCCGGATGACTGGCAATCGCTGCTTCATC
>CANFED010000261.1 GCA_947445995.1 Oxalobacteraceae bacterium
TCTCCCTGCTGACGCTGTCGGTCCAGTTTCGCTCGACCTGGCAGCCGCGCCAGCGCACCCGGATGTATCGGCTGGTCGAGACGATAGGACGCTGGTCGATGCTCGATATTTATGTGGTGGCATTGCTGGTGGCGCTGGTGCAGGTGCAGTCGTTCGCCCGCATCGAGGCCGGTCCGGGGGCCGCCGCGTTCGGTGCCGTGGTAGTGCTCACGCTGCTGGCAGCAAACAGTTTTGATCCGCGTCTGATCTGGGATTACGTGGATAACGAGTACATGGAGAACAACCTTGACTGAAGCAAGCGACAAGACCGATTTGCCCCAGGCCGTGCGCGCACCGCGCTGGCATTGGGCACCCTGGCTGATCTGGCTGATCCCGATGGTGGCGGCACTGGTCGGCGGCACCATCCTGATCCAGACGCTGATGGCGCGTGGCCCGACCATCACGATCAACTTCAAGAGTGCAGAAGGACTCGAAGCCGGCAAGACCCAGATCAAGTACAAGGAAGTCGAGATTGGCACCGTCGGGCGCATCACGCTGTCGCCGGATCGCAAGCAGGTCGTCGTCACGGCCCAGCTGGTCAAGAGTGCCGACAGCTTTCTGCGCGATGACACGCGCTTCTGGGTGGTCCGCCCGCGCGTCGGTGCCGGTGGCATTTCCGGACTGGGCACGTTGCTGTCAGGCTCGTACATTGGTGTCGATGCCGGTACGTCCGAAGAAAGCCGTGATGCCTTCACCGGACTCGACGTCCCACCCTTCGTACTGACCGGCCTGACGGGACGCCAGTTCGTGCTGCATGCCGAACAGATCGGCTCTCTCGACATCGGTGCGCCCGTCTTTTTTAGACATATTCAGGCCGGCCAGATCACCGCCTACGAACTCGATCCAAGCGGCACCGGAGTGATCCTGCATGTGTTCGTCAATGCGCCCTATGACAAATACGTGACCACCAGTTCGCGCTTCTGGCAAGCCAGCGGCGTCGAACTGAGTCTCGATGCCTCCGGCATCAAGCTGGCTACCGAGTCGCTGGCGTCGATCCTGTCCGGCGGCATCAGTTTTGGCGCGCCCGATGATCTGCCGGTTACCCCTGAAGCGAAAGTCGACAGCATCTTCACGCTGTACGGCAACCGCGACAATGCAATGAAACACATCGACACCGTGGTACGCAAGGCCGTGCTGTATTTTGATCAATCGACACGCGGACTGGCACCTGGTGCACCGGTCGATTTCCGCGGCATCGTCATCGGCGAAGTCACGGACATCAGTCTCGAAGTCGACCGCAAAGACAAGGTCTTCCGCTTCCCGGTCGCGGTCAATATTTATCCGCAACGCCTGCAATCACGCCTTCCCGATGGCAGCCCTGCCGTCGATACCTCGCGCGAGGTCATCGATGCGCTGGTCGCACGCGGCATGCGCGCGCAACTGAAAACCGGCAATCTGCTCACCGGCCAGTTGTTCGTCGCGCTGGATTTTTTCCCGGACGCTGCCAAGACCCGTATCGACTGGAAGCAGGAACCGATCACGCTGGCCACCGTGCCCGGCACGCTGGAGGAACTGCAGTCCATCCTCGGCCGGATTGCCCGCCGGCTCGACAAGGTTCCGCTGGAACAGATCGGTGCCGATGTGCGCGTGGCGCTGAAGTCACTCGACAGCACGCTCAAGAGCACCAACGCGCTGGTGCAGCGGGTCGATACCGAACTCGCGCCACAAGCCACCGCAACCCTTGAGCAGGTGCGCAAGACCGTCGCCAGCGCCGATGCGTTACTGGCCAGCGATGCGCCTCTGCAGCAGGATTTGCGTAGCACCCTGAGCGACATCAGCCGCGCCGCGCAAGCGTTACGCTCGTTGACCGATTATCTCGATCGCCATCCGGAAGCGCTGCTACGCGGCAAAAAGGAAAACCCATGAAGTCGCGCCTGCCCCGCACCACCGCCGCTCTGCTCGCCGCCAGCCTGTTGCTGGCAGCCTGCGCCAGCACCCCGGCCACGCAGTTCTATACGCTGGAGCCGCTGGCGACCTCCGGCACATCCACTGCCGCCAGTGCCGTGCGCATCGGCCACGTCACGGTGCCGGAACTGGTTGACCGGCCTCAACTGGTGCTGCGCTCCGGTGCCAACCAGGTCAGTCTGGCCGAACAGCGACGCTGGGCCGAATCGCTGCGCAGTGCCATTGCACGCGTCGTCTCCGCGAATCTGGCGATACCGGGAAGTGCCGCAGGAGCGGCCACAACGACGGTGGATATCGATGTCGTCCGCTTCGATTCGCAACTCGGTGTCGCCATCGACCTGGCGGCAAACTGGCGCATCCGCCCGGCCACCGGGATCGTTCGCAGCGGCAGCATGCACTGGCACGAACCGGTTTCCGGCAACGACTACGCCGATCTTGCCGCAGCCCACAGCCGCGCACTGGCCGAATTGAGCCGACAAATCGCCGCGACCGTCGACACCCCGCCGTGAAGCCCCTTGTTCATGCCGATCACGACATTGATGCATCGCAGCGAAAGCGGACAGGATTTCCCCCAAGATGACAAAACTACCGACAAGGAGCTTTGTGAATCTGCCGCTATCCGACCTGAACGGGACTGACGACAGCCTGAGCCACGACCTGGACCAGCTGCACGCCGATCCAACGGCGTCACTTGCCTTGCGCTGCCGCCGGATCGCACTGGGCATTGCGCTGGTGGTCGGCCTGACCGGTGCCGGCGTGCTGGCGGTCTGGCGCTTGCCGCTGCCGCACTTGATGCCGGCCAATGTCGCACTGGGCTTGCTACTGGCCGGTACGACGCTGGCATTGCAGAGCCATTCGCTGATCCGGCTGCTGCCAGTGCGATTACTGGCGCTATGCCTCGCCGCGCTAGTGACGCTGCTTGGTCTGGCCGCAGTTGCGCACGGCTTGTCGTTGCCCGGCCTGGGCCTGGATGCGTTCCTGACCAACCTCGCAAGTTCCGTCACCGGTGGCCCGGCCATGCCGATGCATCCGATCAGCGCCTTCTCGCTGGTCCTGACGGGTGCCGCCCTGCTGCTGCAGGACGTCCGCACGCGACAGCAACATGCGCCTACCGAATTCATTGCACTGAGCCTGGCTGCACTCAATCTTGTGCCACTGGCGGGACTGGCCTATCAAGTCGGGGCACTGGCCGATCTGGGCAATGCCGTCTCCGTACCGGCCACGGCAGCACTGGCATTTTTTGGTATGGGTACCGGCTTGCTGTTGTCGCAACCGAGCCGCAGCCTGATGGCCATCATTACCGACAACGTACCGGGCGGTCAGATGTTACGGCGTTCGCTGCCGCAAACCTTGCTGGTACTGGTACTGCTGAACTGGATCATCAGCCGTGGTGCGCTACTCGGTTTGTATGGTCAGCCAATGGTGTCGCCGATCCTGACGCTGCTCAACAGCACCGTCATTCTGGTGATTTTCTGGCGCACGGCGGCCACGGTCAACGACGAATACCGGGCCCGTTTGCAAAGCGCCCGCAATCTTGCCGAAGCCAGTTCGCTGCTCATTGCCGTGAGCGACAACACCGACGATCAGATCTTCGTCAAGAACCGCGAAGGCAAGATGATTTTTGCCAATCCGGCGACGCTGCGCAGCCTCGGCAAGACGCGTGAAGAAGTGCTCAACCATGGCAGCGATGAACTGCTGTCCGACCCGGAAGAAGCCGCGCAAATCGACCGCGACGACCGGCGCATCATGGAAGGCAAGGTGTCGGCAACACTGGAACAAACGTTGCATCTGGCCGAGGGGGAGCGGACTTACTCGTCGACCAAGGCACCGTGGTTCGATGCCCACGGCCAGCTGCTCGGCCTGATCGGTATCAGCACCGACATCAGCACGCGCAAGGAAATGGAGCGCCAGCTCAAGCAGCGCGAAGCCGAACTCGAAGCCACCATCAGCCAGCGCACCGCCGTGCTGCGCAAGCTCGGAGATCATCTGGAATCGGTGCGCGAAGAAGAAAAACGCAGCATCGCACGCGAACTGCACGATGACATGGGTGCCTCGCTGACCTCGCTGAACATGCACCTCGACAGCATCTACAAGGCCTTGCCCGACGAGCCAAAGTGGGCCGAGAAAGCCGCCCGCGTGCGGGCACTGGTCGCCTCGCTGGTGGCCACGACCCGGCGCATACAGATCGGCCTGCGTCCGATCATGCTCGACCTGTTCGGCCTGAAAGCCGGCATCGTCGAACAGCTCGAAGAATTCGAACAGCGCACCGGCATTGTCTGCAAGACCAGCCTTCCCGACGACGACATCGCCTTGCCGCACAAACTCGAAATCACGCTGTACCGGATGTTGCAGGAAGCGCTCAACAACGTCGCCAAACATGCACAGGCCAGCAAGGTCGACGTCGTCCTCGACGTCGATGAAGACCAGGCCATGCTGACGATACGCGACGACGGCATCGGCATTGCGCCGGAGCGCATCAGCAATCAGTCCACCTACGGCATCCGTGGTCTGAGCGAACGCGCGTCCTTCCTCGGCGGCACCGCCAGCGTGTTTGCCAATCCGGTCCGCGGGACGACGGTGCGGATCACCTTGCCGGCGCAGTTGTGATGCAGAAGCTGCAAAAGGCTATCAGTCAAACGCAATGCGCAGACTTGCGTCAGCTTCATGCGCGGCGACGATCTCGTTATATTTTTCGATGAGCCGAATGAGCGTAATTTTTCGGTCGGCGGCTTTAAAAAGGCTCATCTCGTAGAGGTTAGCCGCGAGGAATTGAAGCGCATCCATCACTTCAACGCGGCCCTCGATGCCAGCGTTCTCTGCCAACCCCTCGGCAGCACCAATCATCTTCGCAATCGTCAAGATTATCGGATGTTGCCCCGCCTTGATGTTGGCTTCGCATTTCCGGAGAAGCGCTTCCGATGGTGCAGTCGTGCAGTGAATGATGGCATTGTCGATGACGAAATCACCAGACCTCGCTGACACCGCGTCAGCGACCGAGGCACCGTTGTGAGTTATTTTCAGCGCAGGAAGCGCCAGCTCTAGTTTAGCGCCGACAAGATGCTGCAAAACAGCACCCACAGTGGTCTTACCCGGTGATTTTTTTTGCCGGTCCAAGGCCTGGTCAAGCAGATTTCGAATGACAGAAGCCAGCGTCTTGCTGGGGTCGTAGTTCAGCTTGAACGGCTCCGTATTGAAGTAATCAACAAAGCGTTCCACCCACCACAATTCGATGACGTCGAGATCTGGCTCCAGGAGCAGAGGTAGCCCATGCAGAAAAGCGACATACTGCTTCGCCAGCGTTGGCGTACCGCGACTGGTTCGACCTGACTCCGTTCCGACTTTCTGGAGGACGCAATGCGTGGCAAGTATCTTGTTAATACTGGAGCCGCTTAGCCCGGCAACTTGACCGCCGCCGGGTGTCAGTAATTTATCCAGGTCAAGGGGCAATCCAAGGACTTTCGCCTTGCGCGTAAGCACCAGCACAGTCCCAAGGGCCCCGACACCAGCGACCTGATAATCTGCCTTGAACTGAACTAACGCGGCCTCAAGATTCGGATTGATCTGCATACGACTCGGCTAAAGGTAAGAGTAATTTTTCAGCGAGCCATCTGGCGACAGGAACGGCCACTGCATCTCCCATTGCCTTGTAGCCGTCATTGTAAGAGCCCGGAA
>CANFED010000262.1 GCA_947445995.1 Oxalobacteraceae bacterium
AAATCGGCAGCCCGCGATGCCGGTGTTCGCGCCAAAATCGCTGTGTTCACCAGCGACAAGCGTATCGATCCGATCGGTACTTGCGTCGGCATGCGCGGCTCCCGTGTGCAGGCCGTGACCGGTGAACTCGGCGGCGAACGCGTCGACATCGTGTTGTGGTCCGAAGACCCGGCGCAATTCGTCATTGGTGCGCTGGCACCGGCGAACGTGTCGTCGATCGTTGTCGATGAAGAAAAACATGCGATGGACGTCGTGGTCGACGAAGAAAACCTGGCCATTGCGATCGGTCGTGGCGGACAAAACGTCCGCCTGGCAGCAGAACTGACCAACTGGCAAATCAACATCATGACGGCCGAAGAGTCCGCCAGCAAATCCGCCAATGAAACCGCCGCCATTCGTGCGCTGTTCATGGAAAAGCTGGATGTTGATCAGGAAGTCGCCGACATTCTTGTCGAGGAAGGTTTTGCCAGCCTGGAAGAAATCGCTTACGTGCCGATCAGTGAAATGCTGGAGATCGAATCGTTCGATGAAGACACCGTCAATGAGCTGCGCACCCGCGCCCGCGATGCCCTGGTCACGGAGGCGATCGCTTCCGAAGAAGGTCTCGAGGGTATGGACGACGCGTTGGCCACGATGGAAGGTATGGACCGGGTTACCGCCGGCAAGCTCGGATTGGCTGGCGTGAAAACGCTGGCGGCATTTTCCGGCTTGGCCTACGACGAGTTTGGCGCGATCCTGGCTTTGCCAGCAGACCGCGCACGGCAATTGATCGATGATGAATTTAAAGATGTGACCGATGAAGAGATGAAGCTCATCGATGCCAAGTACGATGATCGTGTCAAGGCGCTTCAAGCCAAAGCATGGAACCTCGCGGAAGCCAAATGATCCGAGAAGTTCGATTATCATCTACCGCGCCACATAGAAAAGAGGACTGAATGGCGAGTAACAACGTAGCCCAATTTGCGACCGAGCTGAAGATGCCGGCTGATTTGCTGTTGACTCAGCTGCGCGCTGCTGGCGTAGAAAAAATGACGACTGATGATGTGCTGTCGAAAGAGGACAAGGACAAGCTTCTTGATCATCTGCGGCGAGCGCACGGTGCAAGTGCGGCCAGCGAAGCAAAAAAAATCACGCTGACCCGCAAGGAAACGACCGAGATCAAGCAGGCCGATGCCACAGGCAAGTCACGCACCATCCAGGTTGAAGTTCGCAAGAAGCGCACTTTTGTGCAGCGTGATGAAACACCGGTGGCTGCGCCAGTCGCGGCGGCACCAGTGGTACCCGTTATCGATGAAGCAGAAGTGGCTCGTCGTGCGGACGAAGTGCGTCGTCAGGCCGAGTTGATCGTGCAGCAGGAAGCCGAGTTGCGCGAAAAACAGGAGCGTCTTGCCAAGCTCGATGCCGACAACCTGGCACACGCCAAAGCCCTGCAGAAAGCGGAACTGGAGGCTCAAAAAGCTGCCGCCGCCGAAGCTCCCGTTGAAGTTTCCAAGCCGGACGGATCCGTGATAGAAGAGAAGAGGCGTGCAGACGCTGAAGAGGCAAAGAAAAAAGCCGCTCTGTTAGCCAAGGAAAGCGCCAGGGAAGCAGCCGAGAAATCCGCTGCCTCGGACAAAGCACGCCAGGCTGTGGCAGACGAAGTCGCGCAGATCAAGGCGATGATGAATGCGCCACGTCGCGTCATCAAGGCACCGGAACCCGTAGCGCCGCCGGCCGTCGTGGTCAAGAGTGCTGAAGGGACCTTGCACAAGCCTGCTGACAAGAAGCCCGGCGAGAAAAAAGACGAGAAGAAGCCGGCAGTTGTGGTCGACAAGAAGGCAATCAAGACCGCCAATGTCTCGTCGACCTGGCAGGACGACGCCAAGAAGCGCGGTGCGGGCATCAAGACCCGTGGTAATGCCGGCGGTGGTCGCGACGCATGGCGCGGTGCCAAGGGTCGTCGCCCATCGCATGGCGGTGCGGACGATCGCGAAACGAATTTCCAGGCACCTACTGAAGCTGTCGTCAAGGACGTGCTGGTGCCGGAGACGATTACCGTCGCCGAACTGGCTCACAAGATGGCGGTCAAGGCATCCGAAGTCATCAAGCATTTGATGAAGCTGGGCCAGATGGTCACGATCAATCAGGTACTTGATCAGGAAACGGCAATGATCCTGGTCGAAGAGATGGGCCACACGGCGCATCCTGCCAAGGCGGATGATCCTGAAGCGCTGCTCGAAGATGGCGTCGAACATGCCGATGCAGAGCTGTTGCCACGTGCGCCGGTCGTCACCGTGATGGGTCACGTTGACCACGGTAAAACCTCGCTGCTTGACTACATCCGTCGTGCCAAGGTCGCCTCCGGTGAAGCCGGCGGGATCACCCAGCATATCGGTGCGTATCACGTCGAGACACCACGCGGCATGATTACCTTCCTCGATACGCCGGGTCACGAAGCCTTTACGGCCATGCGTGCTCGCGGTGCCAAGGCAACCGACATCGTCATTCTGGTGGTTGCTGCAGACGATGGCGTGATGCCACAAACCAAAGAGGCGATTGCTCACGCCAAAGCCGCCGGCGTGCCGCTGGTAGTGGCGATCAACAAGATCGACAAACCGGGCGGTAACCTCGATCGCGTCAAGCAGGAACTGGTATCCGAAGGCGTCTTGCCGGAAGAGTACGGTGGCGATTCGCCATTTATCTCGGTGTCCGCCAAAACGGGCCAGGGTATTGACGACCTGCTTGAAAGTGTTCTGTTGCAAGCCGAAGTTCTCGAACTGGTGGCACCGCTGACGTCGCCTGCCCGTGGTCTGGTGATCGAGGCACGCCTCGACAAAGGTCGCGGTCCGGTCGCAACAATTCTGGTGCAGTCCGGCACATTGCGTCGCGGTGACGTGGTGCTGGCGGGTTCGGCCTACGGTCGTGTTCGTGCCATGCTTGACGAAAACGGCAAGTCGATTACCGAAGCCGGTCCATCGATCCCGGTCGAGATCCAGGGTCTGACCGAAGTACCGGTTGCCGGTGAAGACGTCATGGTCATGCTCGACGAGCGCAAGGCGCGTGAAATCGGTCTGTTCCGTCAAGGTAAGTTCCGCGACGTGAAACTGGCCAAGCAGCAAGCCGCCAAGCTAGAGAACATGTTCGACAATTTGGGCGAAGGCGAAGTCAAGAACCTGCCGATGATCATCAAGACCGACGTGCAGGGTTCGCAAGAAGCGCTGGCGCAGTCACTGCAAAAGCTGTCGACGTCCGAAGTGCGGGTGCAGATCGTGCACGCCGGTGTCGGTGGAATCACCGAGTCCGACGTCAATCTGGCCGTGGCATCGAAAGCCGTCATCATCGGCTTCAATGTCCGTGCCGATGCGCAGTCACGCAAAGTCGCCGAATCGAATGGCGTCGATATTCGCTACTACAACATCATTTATGATGCAGTCGACGAAATCAAAGCAGCGATGTCTGGCATGTTGTCGCCGGAGAAGCGCGAGCAATCGCTGGGCCTGGTCGAGATCCGTCAGGTTCTGCTGGTCAGCAAGGTCGGCGCGATTGCCGGTTGCTACGTACTCGAAGGATTGGTGCGCCGTGGCGCTTCGGTCCGCCTGTTACGCGACAACATCATTCTGTGGTCGGGCGAGATCGATTCGCTCAAGCGCTTCAAGGACGACGTCAAGGAAGTCAAGTTTGGCTTCGAGTGCGGCCTGACCCTGAAGAACTTCAACGACATCAAGGAAGGCGATCAACTGGAAATTTTCGAAGTCCAGGAAGTCGCGCGTACCCTGTAAGACAGTTGCATGAACATGCGCAGGCCTGCGTGGCTGCGCGAGAACCCGATCTTCAGGATCCGGTCTCGCGCAGGCACACAGGCCTGTACTATTTGGGGCTTCCCATTTGCAGTACTTCGACCGGCCGGACTTTTTCCGCGGTCGAATTTATCGAGTCATCATCATGGCAAAGCACAGCAAAACCATTCCCGTCCGCGGTATCCGCGTGGCCGATCAAATCCAGCGCGATCTGGCAGAAATCGTCGCTTATGAATTAAAAGACCCGCGCGTCGGCATGATCACCGTCACCGAAGTTCAGCTCACGCCGGATTACGCGCACGCCAAAGTATTTTTCACAATGCTCAGCGATGACAAGGAAGCGATCAAGAACACCGTCACCGGTCTGAAGATCGCCTCCGGTTTCATCCGTGGACAGCTCGGGCGTCGCCTGCATGTCCATACGCTGCCGGAACTGCACTTCGTGCATGACACCTCGACCGCGCGCGGTATCGAGTTGTCGAAGCTCATCGATGAAGCCAATGCAACCCGTGCGAAGGATGACGACCAGGCGTAAGCCCGGTCAGATTAGGCATCACGATGGCGACTTTCCCTCCCCGTAAAAAACGTGTTCCGGTGCATGGCGTGCTGTTGCTGGACAAGGCTGCCGGGCATTCCAGCAACGACGTGCTGATCAAGGCGAAGCGACTGTTCAATGCCGAAAAGGCTGGACACACAGGGACACTCGATCCGTTTGCTACCGGCTTGTTGCCGTTGTGTTTTGGCGAGGCGACCAAGTTCGCGCAAGATTTGCTTGAGGCCGACAAGACCTATGAAACCGTGGTCCACCTCGGCTTGCGCAGTGATACGGGCGACACCGAAGGCGTGATCCTGGAAACCTTGCCGGTTGATGTCACGATGGCGCAGATCGAGGCCGTGCTGGAAAAATTCCGCGGACCGATCGACCAGGTACCGCCGATGTATTCGGCACTCAAGCGCGATGGCAAGCCGTACTACGAATACGCCCGCGCCGGTATCACGCTGGAGCGCGAAGCGCGACCGGTCGTGATTCATTTGCTCGAGTTCGTCCGCTACGAAGCACCGTTCCTGACGTTGCGCATCAGCTGCAGCAAAGGAACCTACATCCGCGTGCTCGGCGAAGACATCGGTGCGGCGCTCGGTTGCGGTGGTCATCTCAATGCGCTGCGTCGCACACAAGTGGGCGACCTGGTGCTCGCCGACGCGGTCACGCTGGAGCAGTTAGCGGCGGTTGACGAAGCGCAGCGCGCAACTCTGCTTGCACCAGTCGATGCATTACTGGCGAGCTTCCCGGTGTTGTCGCTCGACGATGAACTGGCACGCCGTTTCCTGCATGGACAGCGGCTGTCGCTAGGCAAAGAAGCCATCGCGTTGCCTGCGACCGAAGGACGGGTGAGGGTGTACCGGGAGTCCGATGCCTGTCTGCTCGGCACCGGTCTGATGCAGGAGTTTGGCGTGCTGGCACCGGAGCGTCTGGTGTCGACCGCACGCTAGTCGGCGGGAGGTGCCCGTCCCGGACCTCCCGCTCACCATCAAAAACTCCGGTCTGATTTAACGATTCGTGCAACGCAACATGATAGAATGCACGGTTTTCGAAATTTCACACTCATCTCTTGACGCTTCAAGCTCGAAGCAAGCCTCCAACGAGCACTAAGCAAGATACCAGCAAGAACGAACCACGCAAGAATTCAGCCCGAAAAGATCATGTCAAATACAAAACGCGCCATCCGTAACATCGCCATCATCGCTCACGTTGACCATGGCAAAACCACCCTCGTTGACAAGTTGCTGCGTC
>CANFED010000263.1 GCA_947445995.1 Oxalobacteraceae bacterium
GCGAACTGATCGATTCGATCGACGCGCAAATCCTTGCGTTGCTCAACCAGCGCGCCAGCGTGGCCCAGGAAGTCGGCCACGTCAAAGCAGAAACCAATGCGCCGGTATTTCGTCCCGAACGCGAAGCGCAAGTCTTGCGCAGCGTCGCCGAACGCAATCCCGGACCGCTGGTGGCAACTGATGTGCAGACCATTTTTCGCGAAATCATGTCGGCCTGCCGCGCGCTGGAGAAGCGCGTCACGGTTGCCTATCTCGGACCTGCTGGGACCTTCAGCGAACAAGCCGTGTATCAGCAGTTCGGGCACGCGGTCGAAGGCATGCCATGCGCCTCGATTGATGAAGTGTTCCGGGCCGCCGAAGCCGGGACGGCCGATTTTGGCGTGGTGCCGATCGAGAATTCGTCAGAAGGCGTGATCAATCGCACGCTTGATTTGCTGTTACAAACGACGCTGGCCATTAGTGGCGAAATTTCGATCCCGGTCCATCATAGCCTGATGACCCGCTCCGGCACGCTCGCCGGCATCACGCAGATCTGCGCGCATTCGCAAGCTCTGGCGCAGTGCCAGGTCTGGCTGAACATGAATGTGGGCAGCATCGCGCGTCATGCCGTCGCATCGAACGGCGAAGCGGCCCGCATGGCCGGAGATGACCCGCATTGCGCCGCCGTGGCCAGTGAAATTGCTGGTGCCAAGTACGGCCTGCAAGTCGTCAATGCGCATATTCAGGATGACCCGCATAACCGGACCCGCTTTGCCATCATTGGCCGGTTGCACACGACGCCCAGCGGCAAGGACCAGACGTCGCTGGTGCTGTCGGTGCCGAACAAGCCGGGTGCGGTCTACAATCTGCTTGCGCCGCTGGCGGCAAACGGCGTTTCGATGACGCGTTTCGAGTCACGTCCGGCGCGCATGGGCACCTGGGAATATTATTTTTATGTCGATGTCGAAGGCCACGCGCACGATGCCAAAGTCGCGCGGGCACTCGAAGAGCTGAAAACCAATGCAGCGTTTTTCAAGCTACTGGGTTCCTATCCGGCCAGCCTGTAGACGCTCCTCAACGAACACTAACGCGGAAATCCATCATGTCATTTCAATTCGGCCCCGATTACGTCCGTGCGATCGCTCCCTATCAAGGCGGCAAACCGATTTCCGAAGTCGCCCGTGAATTCGGGCTTGACGAAGCAAGCATCGTCAAGCTGGCGTCGAATGAAAATCCGCTCGGCATGCCCGAGTCCGCACGTCAGGCCATGCTCGAAGCCATGTCGGACCTCGGTCGCTATCCGGACGCCAATGGCTTCGCACTGAAAGCCGTGATCGGCACCAAACACGATGTCGCCCAAGAGTGGATCACGCTTGGCAATGGCAGCAACGACATTCTCGAACTGGCGGCGCATGCGTTTGTCGAGCCAGGCCAGGAAGTGATTTACGCGCAGTATTCTTTCGCGGTGTATCCGCTGGCGACACAGGCGGTTGGCGGCAAGTCGGTGGTAGTCGCCGCCAAGGATTTTGGTCACGATCTCGATGCGATGGCTGCGGCGATCACGCCCGCCACGCGATTGATCTTCATCGCCAATCCGAACAATCCTACCGGCACTTTTTTGCCGGCGGCTGCGATCGCGGAGTTCCTTGCGCAAGTGCCTTCGCACATCGTGGTCGTGCTCGACGAAGCCTACAACGAGTATCTTCCGCCCGCGTTGCAATATGACTCGATCGCCTGGGTGCGACAGTTTCCGAACTTGCTGGTCTCGCGTAGTTTGTCCAAGGCCTACGGGCTGGCCGGATTGCGCATCGGCTTTGGTATTGCGCAACCGGCAGTGACCGATTTGCTCAACCGGATTCGCCAGCCGTTCAATGTCAATTCGATGGCCCAAGCCGCCGCGATTGCGGCATTGAATGACCATGCTTTTCTGGCCAAGGGTGCACAGATCAACAACGCCGGTTACGCGCAGTTGACCGCCGCCTTCGATACGCTCGGCCTGCAGTATGTGCCGTCGTCAGGCAACTTCGTGCTGGTCAAGGTCGGTGACGACGACGGTGCCGGTGCGCGTGTCAATCTGGCGTTACTCAAACGCGGCGTAATCGTGCGGCCGGTCGGCAATTACGGTTTGCCGCAATGGCTGCGAATCTCGATCGGCTTGCCGGCCGAGAATGCCACCTTCATCGCCGCCCTGACCGAGATACTCGCCTGACCACCATGCTGAAAAAAGTCGCCATCTTCGGAGTTGGCCTGATCGGTGGTTCGTTCGCGCTGGCCTTGACGCGTGCCGGCCGCGTGGATCATATCGTCGGCTTTGGCCGCACCCCTGGTGTGCTGTTGCGGGCACAGGCACTGGGCATCATCGACACCATCGCGGCATCTGCAGAAGAAGCGGTACACGATGCCGATCTGGTGCTGATTGCTGCACCGGTGGCCCAAACCGGGGCCATCCTGCGGTCGATACAACCGTACCTGCAAGCCGGCACCGTTGTTACCGATGCCGGCAGTACCAAGGGCGATGTCGTCGCGGCGGCGCGTGCTGCGCTGGGTGACAAGATCGGCCAGTTCATTCCCGGCCATCCGATTGCCGGACGCGAACAGAACGGTCCGGAAGCCGCGATTGTGGATTTGTATGTCGGCAAAAAAGTAGTGCTGACCGCCTTGCCGGAAAACAGCGCCGCCGATATCGAGCGGGTTGCCCAGGCATGGCAGGCTTGCGGCGCGATGATTCATCGGCTCAGTGCTGCCGATCACGATCGCATTTTCGCTGCCGTCAGCCATTTGCCGCACCTGTTGTCGTACGCGCTGGTCGACGATATTGCGCGCAAGCCGCATGCCGAATTACTGTTCCAGTATGCGGCTAGCGGGTTTCGGGATTTCACGCGCATTGCCGGTTCGTCGCCGGAAATGTGGCGCGATATCTCGCTGGCCAATCAGCCGGCGTTGCTGGCTGAACTGGATTCCTACCTCGATCAGTTGCACGGTTTGCGCAGCTTGCTGGCCGAACGCGATGGAGCGGGACTGGAAGCAATTTACAGCAATGCGCAGCAGGCGCGGCACAACTGGATCAGTGCGATCGAGGCCGCCGAGCTGCAAGTAAAACGAGGCGGTGACTGATGCGACATTACCCTCCTCACATTGACCTGCAACCGGCGCAACGCGCGCAGGGCACGGTCTGTTTGCCAGGTTCCAAAAGTATTTCCAACCGGGTGCTGCTGCTGGCGGCGCTGGCCGAAGGCACCACTGATATTCGTGATTTGCTGGCCTCCGACGATACCCACGTCATGCTCACTGCGTTGCAATCGCTGGGCATCGACTGGCAGCGCAGCGGCACCTCGCAGGATTACACCGTCACGGGTGGTGCCGGTAAATTTCCGAATCAGCATGCTGACCTGTTCATGGGCAATGCCGGCACCGCGATCCGGCCATTGACGGCGGCGCTGGCAATTGTTGGCGGCGATTACACGCTGCATGGCGTGGCGCGAATGCACGAGCGGCCGATTGGCGATCTGGTCGATGCGCTCAATGCCATCGGCGCGAAGATCGCCTGCACCGGCGTCGCAGGTTTCCCGCCACTGCACATTCGCACCGGACAGATCCACACGCATGCGCTGGACGTTCGCGGCAATGTATCGAGCCAGTTCCTTACGGCGCTGCTGATGGTCGCGCCGCTGATCGCGCACACGCAAGCGGTCACCATCAATGTCATCGGCGAACTCATTTCCAAGCCCTACATCGAGATCACGATCAACCTGATGCGTCGCTTCGGTGTCGAAGTCGAGCGCAATGGCTGGCAATCGTTTTCCATCGCTGCCGCCCAGCGGTATGTCAGTCCGGGTCGCCTCCATGTCGAAGGTGATGCGTCATCGGCATCGTATTTTCTGGCGGCCGGTGCGATCGCCGGCGGACCGGTGCGGGTGGAGGGGGTTGGCAGCAACAGTATTCAGGGCGACGTGCGTTTCGTCGAAGCGTTGCAGCAAATGGGCGCGACGATCACGATGGGCGAGAACTGGATCGAGGCCAGTGCAAACGGTGTCCTGAAAGCCATCGATGCCGATTTCAACCACATCCCCGATGCCGCCATGACGATCGCGATTGCCGCGCTGTACGCCGATGGCACCAGCACGCTGCGCAATATCGGTAGCTGGCGCGTCAAGGAAACCGACCGCATTCATGCGATGGCGACCGAATTGCGCAAATTGGGCGCGACAGTCGAAGAGGGGGCCGACACTCTGCGCATCACGCCGCCGGTCGAACTCACCGCTGCCGAGATCGATACCTACGACGATCACCGGATGGCGATGTGCTTTTCTCTGGCATCGCTCGATGGTGCCGCACGGCGCGGCGCGCAGATCCGCATCAATGATCCCGACTGCGTCGCAAAAACCTTCCCCGATTATTTCGACGTCTTCGCGACAGTCGCCACGCCTTCCCTGTAAAGCTCCAGACCATGCCATTGACCCCCATCCCCGTCATTACCATCGATGGCCCGACCGCCTCGGGCAAAGGTACGGTCGCGCATCTCGTGGCCGTACGGCTGGGATTCCACTACCTCGACTCCGGTGCGCTGTACCGGCTTACCGCGCTGTCGGCGATGCGCAAGCATGTCGAGCCAACCGACGAGCACGGCCTGGCCAAGGCCGCCGCCGGGCTCAATTGCCACTTCAATGGCGAGCATGTGTTCCTGTCGAACGAGGACGTGACCGCGGCGATTCGTGCCGAGGCGGTCGGCAATTTCGCGTCGTGCATAGCGACCTTGCCGACGGTGCGACAAGCGCTGTATGCATTGCAACTCGGCTTTCGCTCGCCACCGGGGCTGGTTGCCGATGGGCGCGACATGGGGACGGTGATTTTTCCGCGTGCCACGCTCAAAGTCTTCCTGACCGCGAGCGCGGAGGCGCGCGCCGAGCGGCGTTTTAAGCAATTGATCGGGAAGGGAATGTCTGCTACACTGCACGACCTCCTGAAAGACTTGAACGAACGCGATGAACGCGATGCAAACCGCACCATTGCCCCGCTCAGGCCCGCCGAGGATGCGCACTTGCTGGAAACCTCGAACATGACCGCAGAAGCCGCAGTCACTCAGGTGCTGGCCTGGTACGCAGCAGCACGCAAGCGGGAAGAACCCCATCCCGCAGTAAAGTAATTTCGCAGTAAGTATTACTGTTCCACCTGGCGTTCCTTGTCGCGCAAAGCGGCAACGAACATAAACACACCTAACCCTCTGACTGGCCCGTTCACGTTGAACGTTACCACCACAGGCAACCTGCTCAAAACCTCGCTATGACTACTGTCTCATCTACTGAATCCGCCGTTGGTATGGAAAGTTTTGCCGCTCTTTTTGAAGAATCGTTGTTGCGCCAGGACATGCGTTCCGGTGAAGTGATCTCCGCTGAAGTCGTCCGTCTTGACCATAACTTTGTTATCGTCAACGCTGGTCTGAAGTCAGAAGCGTTCATTCCAATCGAAGAATTCAAAAACGACAATGGCGAACTCGAAGTCAATGTTGGTGATTTCATCTCTGTTGCCATCGAATCGTTGGAAAACGGTTTCGGCGACACCATCCTGTCCCGCGACAAGGCCAA
>CANFED010000264.1 GCA_947445995.1 Oxalobacteraceae bacterium
ACAGCCCATGACTTCATCCCGACCGCACTGGTCGGTTTTTATATGGCGCGCTACTTGTCGGTGCGCAGCGGCATCGACGTAACCTATTTGCGCTTCACCTTTTGCGGCGACGCCGGTGCCGTGCACGACCAGCCGCTGGACCACGGCATCATCCGCACGCTCTGGATGTCCTACGACGAACTGGTCGCCACGCGAGCTTCGCATCGCAGCGATATTGTTCTGCTTTGTGTTGATGATTATCTGGCGGGCAAGCGCATCCCCCTGTCGATGCTGTACAGTGCTCCCTCGATTTTCTGAAGACAAGACGGGTAGTGCGCAATGAGTAAAAAGAAAGTGGTAATCGGGTTGTCAGGCGGCGTCGACTCGTCGGTATCGGCAGCATTGCTGAAAGAACAGGGCTACGAAGTGATCGGCCTGTTCATGAAAAACTGGGAAGACGACGACGATGCCGAGTATTGTTCGACCCGGCAGGACTGGATTGATGCAGTCAGCGTAGCCGACGTACTGGGCATCGATATCGAGGCGGTCAATTTTTCGGCAGAATACAAGGACCGTGTCTTCGCCGAGTTCCTGCGCGAATATCAGGCCGGACGTACACCGAACCCGGATGTGCTGTGCAATGCCGAAATCAAGTTCAAGGCCTTCCTCGACCATGCAATGCACCTCGGCGCGGACCTCATTGCCACCGGTCATTACGCCCGCGTGCGTGAGTCAACTGCCGCACCGGGAAGCTACGAACTACTCAAAGCCATCGATCACACCAAAGACCAGAGTTACTTCCTGCACCGGCTGAACCAGGCCCAGCTCTCGAAGACGCTATTCCCGCTCGGTGAAATCCGCAAGACCGAGGTGCGCAAGATGGCCGGACAACTTGGTTTGCCGAACGCAGCCAAGAAAGATTCGACCGGCATCTGCTTTATCGGCGAACGGCCCTTCCGTGAATTTCTGAACCGTTATCTGTCGTACCAGCCCGGCCCGATGAAAACGCCGGAGGGCGACACTGTCGGCGAACACGTCGGCCTGAGTTTTTATACGCTAGGCCAGCGCAAAGGTATCGGCATCGGCGGTATCAAGTCACATCAGAATGCCGATGGCAGCAGCGATGCCTGGTATGTCGCCCGCAAGGAGTTGGAGTCCAATACGCTGTACGTGGTGCAGGGTCATGACCACCCGTGGCTATTGTCGGCCAGCCTCGAAGCTGACCAGCTCAGCTGGATCGCTGGAATGCCGCCCGGCGGTGAACAGTTATCGGCCAAGACGCGCTATCGGCAGGCCGACGTGTCGTGCAACTTCCGGATGGCCGATTCGCAGCGGATGCAACTGGCCTTCGATGCCAGCCAATGGGCCGTGACGCCAGGACAATCGGCGGTACTGTACCGGGACGATGTCTGCCTTGGCGGCGGGATCATTGCCACATCGCTGGTGTCTTAGCGACTCCTGCGCCGGCGTGGGGCGCACAGGATGAGTGGCAAGTAATCGCCGCACCAGCCTCAGTAACGGAACCCACCGGATCATGTCTGCCACTGATTGGTGTTCAATCCGGAACAACATCGTGTTCTTTGAGGAGCGCCAACATGACCCTTACAGCTACAACCAGGAATAGCCATGCAAGCAGCGGTAGCCATGGCAGCAGCGGAAGCAGCGGAAGCAGTGGTAGCAGCGGAAGCAGTGGTAGCAGCGGAAGCAGTGGTAGCAGTGGCAGCAGTGGCAGCAGCGGAAGCAGTGGTAGCAGTGGTAGCAGTGGCAGCAGCGGTAGCAGTGGAAGCAGCGGCAGCAATAACCTGACGGACAACGCTGATCTCTTGGCCCGTGAATACGACAATTATCAGCAAAGAGCCTACCAGGCTCAGGTGGACCTGGAAAATCAGCAACGACAGGCTGTAAGTGATGCTGCCGCAATCACCGCAAGTTTTACCGCCATGCTTCCCAACGATATCGTTTGAATCTGCTGTGACAGTGCATTACAGAAACTACGGTACCCAGGCCAGCGTCAGAAAGGCCGGGCTCGAACGTCAACCGCGGCCGTGTTAAATCGGCTTTATTGTGGCAGCGTGTCCTTAAACGAGGCACGCTCGCCAACCTTGTCAGCAAGTCTGGCCAGGTTCGGATAATCGGTACGCCAGTCGATGTCGGGAAAACGAAACGTCAGCCATCCCAGCGTGCAACAAACGGCAACATCCGCCAGCGTGTACTGGCTGCCGGCGCAAAACGCGGTCTCAGCCAGTCCGATTGACATTGCCTTGATACCGGCGTTTATTTTTAGTGTCTGGCGATCTATCCAGGAGTGACTTTGCAGCGCTTCCGGGCGCTGCGTTTTTTCCAGCCTGACCAGGACAGCGGCGTCGCACACACCATCGGCCAGCGCCTCCCAGCATTTGACTCCAGCCCGATCGCGGCCAGGGGGAGGCAATAATTTGCCTACCGGCGTGAGGGTATCGAGGTACTCGGCAATCACGCGTGAATCAAACATCGCCGTGCCATCTTCCATGATCAGGCAAGGGACTTTGCCCAACGGATTGGATGCCAGGATCGTGCTGTCAGCAGACCAGACATCCTCCAGCACAAACTCGTAATCCAGTTTTTTTTCTGCCATCACGACACGGACTTTTCGTACGTAGGGACTGGCCAGGGATCCGATGAGTTTCATAGACGCTTTGAGGTTGGATTTTTCCGGATTATAGCATCGGCCATAGCGCTTCCGGAACCTCCCGGAGTGCTGCTCCGGCGAGCAGGATGGCTGGATGAAAAATCGACTCCGGCGAATAAATTTGCACAATTAAAGACAACTAACGCAGCTCAAAAAATTTCTTTTGGGAACTAATCGCCACTCGAAACCACTGATTCCCACGTAAAGCAGGGCAACTTCAATCCGCTCCAGCGTCCCGCTCGCTAAGTCTCTTCGTCTCTATTCTCAAATCGAGGAAAAAATGAAGCCACAATTCGACATCAATTTCATTGACGGTCCTTATCTTGAATATAAATCAGATAATGATGGAGAATTTCGGGTTGACTTTGTAGATCAAGGCACCGGCATCGTTGAATGCTCTTACAAAATTAATATTGGTGAAAAATTAAAAATTGATCATATTTATTTTATTAACTGGAATTTGAAATTTTATAAGAATGAAAATTTTGTAATGGAAAAAAAATTTAATTGCAGAGATAAACGTGTCTATATTGCGATCGAATCAGATCTGCTCGGCGACAGCCTTGCGTGGATACCTTATCTCGATGCCTTCAGAAAAAAACATCGTTGCAAAGTAATTGCTTCCACGTTTCATAATGACCTTTTCAAAAGCCAATACAAACACATCGAGTTTATTGAACCTGGCATCACTGTCCATGACCTGTACGCAATGTACCGGGTCGGTTTATTTTATAAAAACAATGAAGTAGATTTAAAACGTAATCCAACCGACTTTAAAAAAATATCATTACAACAAGCTGCATCTGACATATTAGGCCTGCCGGCCATTGAACTAAAACCGAAGTTAAATCTGGATAAAAAAATAAAAAAAGAGAAATTAATTACTATTGCACTGCATGGCTCCATGCAGACGAAATACTGGAATAATGAAACCGGATGGCAGGAGGTCGTCGATTATGTTGTTCAGAAAGGATACCAGGTCAAACTGCTGTCCAGAGAACATGACAATTACAAGGGAAACAGGCATCCGGAAGGAGTAACACAACTGGCATCAGGATCCCTGACGGCAGTCATCAACGAGCTGCAAAAATCGACTGCCTTTATCGGTATCGGCAGCGGCTTGAGCTGGCTGAGTTGGGCAACCGGTACACCCACGATCCTGATTTCAGGATTTTCTGAAAAATTTTGCGAATTTCAAAGTAACACTTACCGGGTAGCGGCACCCGCCGGCGCGTGCTCGGGATGCTTCAATAAAATCCGGCTGGTTGCTGCCAACTGGAACTGGTGTCCGGAGCACGAAAAAACTGCCCGGCAATTCGAATGTAGCAAGCTCATCACCGGCCAATCCGTCATCGACCAGCTTGCGTTAATCCTTGACGGAACAGCGCTGAACACGACCCGACCCCGGTCGCTTCGCAAGCGTGCTTTTTGACGAAGACGCACGCTGCGGATGGTAAAATCCGCCCTTCCTTTTTCGTCAACCGAGCGTCCCACATGCCTTTGTCTCCTCTTTCCGCCCTGTCCCCGCTCGACGGCCGCTATGCTGCCAAAACCGATGCCTTGCGTCCACTCCTGTCCGAAACCGGGTTCATGCACCACCGTGTGAAAGTCGAGATTTCATGGCTGCAGGCGCTGGCTCAAGCGGGCTTTAGCGAAATCAAACCGTTCTCGCCAGCGGCCAGTGCCCTGCTTGACAAGCTCGCCAGCGATTTCAGCGAGACCGATGCAGCCCGCATCAAGGCCATCGAAGCGGTCACCAATCATGATGTGAAAGCCGTCGAATACTGGCTCAAGGAACAGGTCAAGGATGTCCCGGAACTGGTCACGGCGTCCGAGTTCATCCACTTCGCCTGCACCTCCGAAGACATCAACAATACCTCGCACGGGATGATGCTCAAGGCCGCCCGCAATGACGTTGTGCTGCCGGCACTGCACGCCGTGATTGCCAAGCTGACTACGCTGGCCCATGACAATGCGGCGTTGCCGATGCTCTCGCGCACCCACGGTCAACCCGCCAGCCCGACCACGCTCGGCAAAGAAATCGCCAACGTCGTGGCACGCCTGCGCCGTGCCGGACAACGCATCGCTGCCGTCGAAATTCTCGGCAAGATGAATGGCGCTGTCGGCAATTACAACGCACACTTGTCGGCCTATCCGGATTTTGACTGGGAAAATTTCTCACGCGAGGTCATAGAACAGCGTCTTGGCCTGACTTACAACCCGTACACGATCCAGATCGAACCGCACGATTACATGGCTGAGCTGTTCGATGCGATCACCCGCACCAACACCATCCTGCTCGACCTGAACCGCGACCTGTGGGGCTACATCTCGGTCGGCTATTTCAAGCAGCGCCTGAAAGCCGGAGAGATCGGTTCGTCGACGATGCCGCACAAGGTCAACCCGATCGACTTCGAAAACTCTGAAGGCAACCTTGGTCTGGCCAATGCGATGTTGAAACACATGTCGGATAAATTGCCCATCTCGCGCTTCCAGCGTGACCTGACCGATTCAACCGTGCTGCGCAATATCGGCGTGGCCTTCGGCTATACCATCCTGGCTTATGACAGCTGCCTGCGCGGTCTCAACAAGCTTGAAGTCAATCCGGCCCGTCTGGCCGAAGACCTCGACGCCACCTGGGAAGTGCTGGCCGAACCGGTGCAAACCGTGATGCGCCGCTACGCGGTCGAAAATGCCTACGAGCAACTGAAGGAACTGACGCGCGGCAAGGGCATCTCGAAAGACGCGTTGCGCGACTTCATCGTTGGCCTGGCGATTCCGCAGGATGCCAAGGACTTGCTGCTGGCGATGACACCGTCGAATTACATCGGTATTGCGGAGAAACTGGCTCGGGGGATCTGAAC
>CANFED010000265.1 GCA_947445995.1 Oxalobacteraceae bacterium
CAGCGCCCGCAAGGCGATGTAGTGCGCAGTCCAGTCACCGATACCGCGCACCGCACACAGTGCGCTCACCGTCGTTGCCAGCGTTTGTCCTGGCGGCAGCGCCAGCCCGCCCTGCACGGCAAATTGCGCGACCGCCCGGATGGTTTCGGCCCGACTACGCGGCATGCCGAGCGCGGCGATGTCCTCGACCGGCGTCGCGGCCAGCAGTTCTGCAGTGGGAAAATGCCGGTTGATCTGCGCGAACGGTGTCAGCGCGAGCGCGCCGAAACGCGCCACCAGCCGGCCCGATACGGTGGTCGCTCCGGCCACGCTGACCTGCTGGCCAAGCACTGCCCGGATCGCCAGTTCGAAGTCATCAAAGCTACCCGGCACGCGCAAGCCCGGCAAGCGGGCAATCTGTGCGGCCAGCAGCGGGTCTTGGGCCAGATGCCGGTCAATGACGCTCGGATTGGCATCCAGATCGAACTGGCTACGCACCCGCGCCAGCAACGGCATCAGCACGCTTGCCAGTGCGGGAGCGACCTCCAGCTGCAGCTGGTTGTTGAGTGGCAAATGGCTCACGCGCAGCCAGCCGCTGATTCCGTCGAGTTGCACGCTGCGCAGATAGGCCCCGGCATCGACGGCTTCTAGTCCCGGCATGGCGCGACCGGCCAGATAAGTCAGCAGCGTCTGCCATGCCAGCGGAGGCCGGTAGGCCAGCCGCAAGACCAGCGCATCGCCGTCGCGACGCGGCTTGCCAGCACTGCGCCGGATTGATCCGGGTGCCATGCCGTAGCGCGCCGCAAATAGCGCATTGAAGCGCCGCACACTGCCAAAGCCAGCCGCATGGGCCAGTTCGGTCATCGGCAACGTGGTCTCCTGCAACAGTTTCTTGGCGAACAGCAGACGCTGGGTTTGCGCCAGTTCAACCGGCGTCACGCCAAAGTGCTGCAGCAGCACCCGGCGCAACTGGCGCGACGACAACCCGACGGTCGCGGCAAGTTGTTCGATACCGCGCCCCTCGTCGCGATGATTGAGCGCACCGGCGGCAATGCGTTGCCAGATCGCGTAGGCCAGATTCTGCTGCAGTGCATACGGTGCCAGTTCCGGCCGGCAGCGCAGGCAGGGGCGAAAGCCAGCTTGTTCCGCCGCCGCCGCGCTGCCGAAGAACGTGCAGGCCGCCGCGCGCGGCGTGCGCGCCGGACAGACCGGCCGGCAGTAAATGCCGGTGCTGCTGACGGCGGTAAAAAAGACGCCGTCGAAGCGGGCATCGCGTGCGACCAGTGCGCGGTAGCAGTGATCATGTGACAGAGAATTAGTGTGGTCGAAGTCGGGTGTCATGAGACCGTTATACGCGTCGGCGGCATGCCGTGTCTGGCCGTTTTCGGTCACGGCAGCAGCACGGGCAGACCACCGCCAGATGCTACGATGCGGCCATGAAAAAATTACTTCTCTTTGTCGTTGCGATGGGGCTCGCCAGCACCGTGGTCCACGCGCAAGTCGCCTTGCCCGAACGCTTGACCGGCGATGTCGGCGCGGCTGTGTATGCGACCAGTACCAATGTGCGCGGTGCCAGTCATCGTCCGTCCTTGCTGCCGTACGTCTATGCCGATTACCAGCGCGTCTTTGCCCGCACCGATACCTTCGGCGTCAAAACCGTGGCGCTAGGCGCGGGCTATCTGGAACTGGTCGGGCGTGTCAGTCAGGAGGGTTACAAGGCGGACAGTCCGGCATTGCGCGGATTGCACGACCGCAGCACGCCGGTGCCGCTGGGCATCGGTACGTACCAGGAAACGCCCTACGGCGGCTTCTTCGTCTACGCCATGCACGACATGACGTCGGGCGGCTCGCTGCTGGAGGCAACTTACGCCGCGGAGCTGGTGTTCTCAGGATGGAAAATCTACCCGCAGGTAGGCATCGAGCGGCGCAGTGCCGCCTACGTTCAGCATCTGTATGGCGTCGATGCGGAGGCATCATTGCGCAGCGGGATCGTAAGTTACCGTGCCACTGCCTCGACGGTGCCGGTGGCCGGACTGGCTGCAGAATTGGCGCTTGGTGGACCTTGGCACCTGCTGGTGCAGGCGCGTCGCTCTTGGCTCGATAGCGCGATCCGCGACAGTCCGCTGGTGGCGGCGCGCACGCAGAGCAGCGGCTTCGTCGCCGTGACTTACGCGTTCAAATAAACGGGATCGCGATCAGCGCCGCATTGCTGCCGCCGAACGCAAATGAATTCGACATCACGGCGCGCAGTGACTGCTGGACTCGCCCCTGCAGGGCCACATAATCAAGATCGCAGGCCGGATCCGGCAGCGCCAGAAATGCCGTCGGCGGCACGGCCTGCTGGCGCAGCGCCTGCACGGTCAGCACGAATTCGAGCGCGCCAGCCGCGCCCAGCGTGTGGCCATGCACCGCCTTGGTCGAGCTCACCATCAGCGCTGATGCATGCTCGCCGAACACCTCGCGAATCGAGTGGGTTTCTGCCAGATCACCGGCCAGTGTGCCTGCGCCGTGGGCATTGATGTAATCGATCTGTTCGGGTGCCAGTCCGGCTTCGCGCAAGGCCATGCGCATCGCGCGTGCCTGCCCGGCCGGGTCTGGCTTGGTCATGTGAGTGGCATCGTTGCTGGCACCATAGCCGGCCAGTTCGGCCAGGATGGTGGCACCGCGCCGTTGCGCCGAATCGAGCGACTCCAGCATCACTGCCGCGCCGGCCTCGCCGAGTATCAGACCGCTGCGGTCCAGCGAAAAAGGTTTGCAGGTGCGCTCCGGATGCGTCGCATCGGTCACGCCAAGCACGCGCAAGGCTTCCCAGGCCCGCCACACGCCGACGGTCAGCAGCGCTTCCGAGCCGCCAGCCAGCACTCGTTCGGCATAGCCATGACGAATATGGCGGAAGGCTTCGCCGATGGCCTGTGCCGATGATACGCAGGCACTGCTGTAGGTATTGACGCTGCCACCAAAGCCGGCCCGCAGGGCGATTTGCGCGGCTGAGGCGTTGTTCATGCTGGCCACGATGGACATGGGCCGCACGCGATTCTTGTTGTCGATGAACAGGTCGATATAGCCGTTGTCGATGGTTTGCGCGCCACCCATGCTGGTACCCCAGAACACGCCGCTGGTTTGTTGCACAGCCGGATCGTGATCCAGTCCGGCTTGCTGCAGCGCTTCGTTGGCGGCACACCAGGCCAGTACGGCGACCCGGTCGAACAAGGGCATGTCGGTCTTGCGGATCAGCTCCGGCAGGGCAAAACGGATTTGCGCCGCACAGCCCTCGATGCGATGCGGCCCGGCACTGATATCGACCGGGCCTATCCCCGAATTTGCCGCGAAGGCCGCGCTGAAGTTCGTGTCTGCACCGTTACCCAGTGCGGAGATAGCGCCGATACCGGTGATGACGACGCGTTGCATGGCTGGCTCAGGATGCGGATTTGAGGTTGATGTAGCGGTCGATGTTATCGACGATATCCTGGACCACGATCAGGCTGGGTCGTTCGTCGCCCAGCGTGATGTCGAACTTGTCTTCGAGGTCGAAGATCAGTTCGGCTACGGTCAGCGAATCGACGCCCAGCGTGGCCAGTTCGGTATCAGGCAGGATGGTAGCAGCGTCGACTTCGAGCTGCGCCGCCAGCATGGCGACCACGGTGGAATAGGATGAAGCAGGATTGGAACTGTCAGGCGTACTCATGATGATCTTTAAGCAGGGTCGGAATGGCGGTAGGGACAGCACGGACTGATTGGTCAAAGAAGGCGATTGTCTCGGACGCCACGCGCTCTTTTTCATTGTCCAGCGTGATGATGTGATAGCTGTCGTGCAGGATGATTTTTTTGGTGATGGCCGAAGCGATGCTGCGCTCGACCAGGTCGGCGCTTTTTGGTGTGGCCACGTCATCTTCTTCGGCATGGATGATCAGCGTCGGGCAGCGCACCTTGCCGAGGGATTTCTTGACTTGTCCAATGAGCCTGTCGGCCTGGAAAATACCCTCGGCCGACAGGCGTGAGGCACCGGCCGCCGACGAGGTATTGACCGCCATCTCGCGCGCGATCCATTTTTGCAGTTTCGGATTCTTGATGCCGAACGGGAAGCGCTCCTTGTACGAATACAGATAACGCACCGGCGTGTAATACGCCAGGGGCAGCAGGAAGCGGTAAAACGGAATGCTCCAGCCGTCATAGGCCAGTGTCGTGGCCAGTACCGACAACGCAGCAACCTCGTCCGGCCGTTCGCTGGCCAGGCGTAGCGCCAGCACCGCACCGATGCACAGGCCGACTACCGAGACCGAGGCATGATCGCGTTTGAGCAGGTCAAAGCGACGTTGCACTTCCTCGAACCAGTGTTCGCAGCGTGTGGTGCTATAGGACGTGTCCTGGCCGCTGGCATAGCCGTAGCCGGGAATCAACGGAATATGGACTGTGTACCCGGCGCGTTGCAGACGCTTGCCGACGAACAGCATTTCCAGCGGATTGCCCAGCAAACCGTGCAGTGCCAGCACGGCATGTTCGCCGCCCGGTAACTCTATGGTGCGCATTGGATATTTGTAATTTTCGGATGAGTCAATGTACGGAATCGTACATGTGGACCGAGAGTATAGCTCGTTTTGTCAATCAGGTTTTTGCGCTTTTTGATACATTTGTTGTGCCACTTTGACCGCGTCATCGACGCTGAGGTCGCACAGTGCGGCCGCGCTCAGGCCGGTGAGCGCGGCGCGGTGCAGAACTTCTTGCGCAGATGTTTTCAGTCGGGCAAATAGCAAGTGCTTGTTCTGTGCCAGCAAGGCACGATGAAAGTCGCCCAGCGCTTCGACGGTCGAGCTGTCCAGGTCGGGCGAGGATTCCAGGCTCAGGACCAGCGTTGTGGTTTGCGGACCGGCCTCCATCAGGGCGTGACGGGCTTGCGTCAGGATGCGTTCGGCATTGGCAAAAAACAAGGCGGTGTCAGGCCGCAGGATCAGGATGCCCGGTACCGCCCGTGCTTCCGGGTGGACGCTGCGGCTGACAAAATCATGGCCGTCGTCAAGTCGCCCCAGCACGGTCACGGCGGATTCCGAGAGCCGGCGCAACAGCATCAGCAGACTGATCGCGATGGCAGCCAGCAAGCCATCGACGACACCCAGCAACAGCACCGCCATTACCGCGACGATGATGAGCAGGCGATCCCGGTGCAGCAGGAAATACGGCTTGAACATCGCCAGCCGCAATGTGTGGCCGACGGCATGGATCACGATGGCCGCCAGCACCGGTTGCGGCGTGAGGGCAATGAGCGGCAGACACAGCAGCACCACCACCAGCAGCGCCAGCGCGGCAACCGCACCGGCCAGTCGCGAGACGGCACCGCCGGCCTCGTTGGCGGCCGTCGCCGAATAGCCGGCACCGACCGGCATGCCCTGAAATAATCCCGAGACCAGATTGGCGGTGCCAAGCGCCAGCAGGTCGCGGTTCGGCACCACATGGTCGCCGTGCTTCATTGCAAAGGTGCGGATCGCACTGGTCGATTCGGCGTACAGGATCAGCACCATCGCCATCGCCAGTTCGGC
>CANFED010000266.1 GCA_947445995.1 Oxalobacteraceae bacterium
GCCTGACAGCTCATCGTAATTGCGCTGATCATCATCGGTCACGATGGCCTGATCGCCTTCCTTGCAATGCACGTCGAACGCCCGGTTGACCACACTACCGATGTTCAGGATCTCGTCAAAAATCGCGCGATCGTGCGGCTCGCGCGCCATCAGATTGTCATCGACACCTGCAGCCGCATCGAGCAAGCGCTGCACGCAACCGGTGTTGCAGACCTGTGGCTCGCGGCCAATATCATACAAACGCTCCAGCACGGCGTACTGCAGTTGCTGAGCGACTGCCTGCCGATCAGGCAGTGTCGATTGATGCGCGATGTAAGACTGCATCAGATGGAGTGTGCGCGGTGCAGAGGTGACCAGGCCGCCCTCGTTGACTTCGCCGTCCTGCGACTGAACCTGCGCCAAACCAAGACGCATCATCCGGGAGCGCCAGCAGTCCCGCACTAAGGTGTGTTCCGGCTCCAGAAGTACGGACAGAAAGTCGTCCATCCGCTGCTTGACATCCTGCGGCATCGGCTGTGACTGCGATGGGTCGAGTCGCGCGAGAATGCGTTCCATCAGCACATGGGCGACGGGGAACGGAGTCAGGTTGGTGATGGCTTCCTCCACGATGGCGACCGTATCCTCCATCGTCAGTTCGGCCACGCCACCGGCCTGTGCCAGGCGCTCCAGGATATCGCGACCGCGCAGCAAAAATCCTTCCTGATGCACATTGGCACCCCACTGTGCATGTGCGATATTGTCGACCTCCGTCTCCAGTGCATAGCGGCCGCGCCCCAACGCCATGTCTTCGATTTCGCCACGAGAATAGGCAATGCCGTCAAGTACAAACTGGTTATGGTAGTGATCGTCAGGTAGTAGCTCTCCATCCACGCCGGCGGGCTCTCTCGGTACCATGACCAGCAGTTGCTGGGCAAAAAAGCGCGAAGTACTGTTATATCCGCCATAAAACTGCAGTGACTGCTCCAGTGCCAGCGTTTGACGAAATGCCGCATCCTTGATGTGATTGTCGCGCCGCGCCACCGTCGATGAGGGCTGATAGCCTTGCTGGCGGTGCAGCCGTTGGCTAAGCACATTATTGGCCACACTGCTCAGGAGCCAGTTTGGCACGCCGTTCGTTGGCCTGAAACAAGTCCAGCGCTCCAACTCCTGCACAGCGAAGTCCTCATCCGATAGGGTCGATGGCGCTTGCGCCTTGTGGCGCAAATAATCCATCACGGGCACCGAATTGATCAGAAAGACCGCGCCATTTGGATCGATATCCGGGTGCGCGAGCAGCTTGAGCGCTGCATCCACGCCGACCGGGTTTCTACCCAGCCCGGCGCACATGGCCAGTGCGGTATTCCCCGAAGGAGTGGCCAAATTGACATCGATACGGGATACCTCGAGCAGCTGTTTCAGAATCTCAAAGTCACCGAACTGTACCGCCAGATGCAGCGCGCAGAAGCCTTCTTTTTGTACCGCATTGACATCTACACGGGGAGCGCGAACGAGTGCCGCAACGACGTTACCCTTCTTAAAACTGACCGCCATATGGAGTGCGGTTTGACCATTCTCATTCTGTATATCAGGCTCGATACCCGGAGCATCAAGCAGCGTCACGACAACTTGCTCATGACCACTCATTGAAGCAAGATGCAGCGCAGTGTAACCGGAGCGTGTTAGCTGATTGACACTACCCCCATCGCACTCGATCATCGCCGCAACCACCTCATGGTTTCCAAGGCTGGCAGCCATATGCAGCGCATTCCAGCCGCGGCCCGGATCCGGGACATTCAATGAACCGGAGGTCCTCGCCATGAGCATCGACACGGCGCTGGCATGACCAAATAAGGCCGAGTAATGAAGCGCATTCAAACCACTTGATGAGAGCGTATCAGGGGTACTTCCGGCTGAGAGTAACAAATCAATAATTTCCGCATTGCCTCTTTTTGCTGCGTCATGCAAGGCAGTGTAGCCGGCGGCGTCGATCGCATTACATTCTGCCCTTTGTGTGTCAAGCAAGGCCTTGACGATCCCGCAATCACCGACATCAACGGCGCGCATGAGCGGCGTCAGGCCATCGGGTGTTGCCAGACTGGGGTCGGCACCCAAACTCAACAGGTTACGGACTGCATCAATATCGTTTCTCCAGATGGCATGATGCAACGGTGTCCAGCCATTTTGATCTCGCCTGTCCGGATCGCCAGCGGCAGTCGACCTACCGCTTAGCTGGGTCTGCAACAGAGAGCGAGGCCGCTTGCGCGAACCGCTCGCGTGATCGCCTTGCGGCACTGCAGGTACCGGACTGTCAGGCCTTGCCGCAGCAGACGCGGCAGGTTGCTGATTCGGTTGCTGACTAGGCGGCTGATTCGGCGGCTGATTCGGCGGCCGATTCGGTGGCTGGTTGCCACCTGATGGATTCACGGGCATAGGGCGTCTTGTAAGGTTGTCAGGAGAATGGCTCGCATCACGCGCCTCCGATCGGGTAGGATGCCGAGATGCAAGTATCCCCATCAGTGACGTCACAGAAAAAATGGTTCCGTTAGATGTCGTCGAAATGACCATCTGCTTTTGCCAGCATGAGCGACGTCAGGTCCTCCGATGTTGCCGGTCCGGCCTGGGAGGTAGCAGGTGAAGCGGGGGGCTGATTTGGTGGCACATTGGCACCTGGAGGAGTGAGCTTCATGGCGATCTGGGTCGCTCATTGTGAGAAGTCGTCTCGTCAGCGACCTTTTGCCGGAAAATACGCCGACAATCCGGACCCTCCAGGATGACAGGCCACCAGATGTGCTTCGAATGGAATCTGTCAATGAAGCACTTGGCCAAATTGCCAGGCGCATCGACAACGCGGTTGCCGCCGGCGATGGCGTTATCAACATCGGCTGCGGTTTCCGATAATTTTTTTGCCGCTTACTGCATCAACTGGAACCTGACTCCCTTGTAACGCAGGATCGCCCCTTTCGGCAAAATGCTGTCGAGTACCAGACCCGGCGCGACGTCATCACCTTCCTTCAACAATCGTTTGTCGATCAGCAGCATGCGTTCGGCAGGATTATCGGAATACATCGAGCCGCCTATGGTCAGTGCCGGCAACTCGCGCTGCAGGTTGGCCGGTAGCGTCGCCAGCGTCAGCAAGCGCCCTGCTGTTTCCTTGCGTCCGGGCGCAACGGGTGCTGCTGCTTGCCCGACCTTGGTTGCATCCCTGGTTGCATCCCTGGTTGCGTCCCTGGTTGGTTCCTTCAAGCGTTCCCTCGGCAGCGGCGGCGGCATCGCAATGTCGTTGCTGGCCAGCGGTGCCGGCATGATCACTGTCGGGATCACTGCCGGTGCCGGTGCCGGAGACGCGCTGCGGGACGGCGGTGCTTCGTACCGATTGAGCCAGAACAGTCCGGCCAGTGCCAGGACCGGCACCGCCAGAACCAGCCAGGTCGAGGGACGCCGCCACAGGCCGGCTCGGCGTGCCGGTACCGCGCCGGACCAACCGGCTGTGTGCAGGCCCGGCATTTCGCCCAACTGGCGTTCGGCATCGGCTTTCTTGAGCGCGTCGAGAATCATGGACATCGGCTTATTTCCTTGCGGCGACAGAGAGAGATTGCAAGCGCGGCTCGGCCAGTCCTGCTGCGCTGGCCAGCCGCATCAGCGTTTGCGGACCGGCGATGCCATCCGGTTTAAGGCCCTGCATTAATTGAAAACGCCGCAGCCGCTTTTCGTCGATGACCGTGCCATCCGCTGGTGTGGGCACGCCATCAACGATGGCCAACTGCGCACCAAGCCAGTCGGCCACCGGGCCGCGTGTTCCCGCAGAGACCGAGGTGCGATAGCCGGCCGGGCCACGCCAAAGTGTTATGAAGTCGCCGTTCCAGCGCCTCGCCAGCGCCGAGAGACTCACCGTATCAACGATGCCGTCGATCTGCAGGGTTGCGCTCTTGTCACTCAAACGGGTCAGCACGGCGTAATAGTCCCTGCCATCGTCGTCATTGAGGATCAGGATGGCGGGCCGGTCAAGCTGGCGCAAGTCGGTCAGGCCACGTCCGTCGAAACAGTAGACATTTTCTTTTTGCAGCGCGTTGCATGCATCGCCGTCGGCAATCGTCAGTTGCCAGAGCCGGGCCAGCCGCTGGTAAGCCGCCGGCAGGTCGCGCGCTGCACTGCTGGCGACACGCGGTACCGGGGCTGGCATCGTTGCCGGCACCAGCGGCATGGCTGCAGCAGGAGCACCAGCAACAGCAGCAGCGCGGACCGGGCTGACTGCCGCCGTCCTGACAGGCGCGGCGGCAAACCGGTTATAGCCGAGCAGCACGCCACCCAACAGCACGACGCCGACCACACCGCCGGCCAGCGCGGAACGCCAGCGCAACGCACTGGCCGACGCAACGGCTCCGTCAAGCCGGAACACTTCGTGCGCCGCCTCGTCGATGGTGGCCACATCGACCTGACGCAGGCCGGCGGCATAAGCTCCGAGCAGAGCACGATCACACAGCAGGTTGATGCGGCGCGGAATGCCGCGTGTGCACTGATGAACCCGGCGCATCGCACGCTCGCTGAACAGCGGTTCGTTATTACCACCGGCAACGGCCAGACGGTGCGCAATATATTGCGCGGTCTCGCCCTCCGACAACGCGGCCAGATGGAAACGCGCGATCACCCGCTGTGCCAATTGCTCCAGCTCGGGCCGGTCGAGCATCGAGCGCAGTTCGGGCTGGCCGATCAGGATAATTTGCAGCAGTTTGCGTTCATTGGTTTCAAGATTGGTCAGCAAGCGCAGTTGTTCGAGGACATCGGCCGACAGGTTTTGCGCTTCGTCGATGATCAGGATGTTGTTTTGCTTGACCGCATGGGTGCGTAGCAAAAAGGTATTGAGCGGA
Organism: Oxalobacteraceae bacterium; assembly: GCA_947445995.1. Classification (GTDB taxonomy): domain Bacteria; phylum Pseudomonadota; class Gammaproteobacteria; order Burkholderiales; family Burkholderiaceae_D; genus Actimicrobium. The sequence continues at coordinate 4,845 of CANFED010000266.1, forward strand.
TCAATGCAATCCTTGACGGTCACGGCGGCGTTATTGCGCGGGCTGACCTTGATATTGAATTCATCGCAGATCGATTGCAGCAACTCGGTCACCGACTGTTTCGGATTGAACAGATAGGCGATGTTGCAGCGGGCTGGAATCTGCTCAAGGAAAAGGCGGCACACCGTCGTCTTTCCTGCGCCGATTTCGCCAGTCAGCAAGACAAAACCGCCACCGCCCTTGAGTCCGAACAACAGATGCGCAAGTGCCTCGCGATGACGCTCGCTCATGAACAGGTAGCGCGGATCGGGGGCGATCGAAAAGGGAGGCTGGCTAAGTTGAAAGAATGGCTGGTACATGTGCGAAGGCTAGCACAAGCGAGCGCGCTCCAGCACGTTCGCGCCGGCACTGACGCCGCGATGCATCAAGTTATCGCGTCAACTTCTCAGACGATTTCTGCCTCGCCCGAGACCGTCGATGATTGACGGCCACACCGTTCGGCCGGACCAGTCGGGCTGGTCGTCGCACGGACCTCTGCACGCTGATGCCAGTGTCGCAAGGCATCGACAACAGATGCACGTTCAAACGGTGACGCCTGCGGAAAAATCTGCTGCAAGGCGGCGCGCACCCGGACCAGGCGCGGATCATGCGGTTGCGCATCGTCGGTGGTGTCATTGATACA
>CANFED010000267.1 GCA_947445995.1 Oxalobacteraceae bacterium
CGCAGCAAGCCGCCGCGACACCACTTGATCAAGCGAAGTCACTTGATGCCCGCATCGACGCGCTGCTCCCTGCGCAGGAGCGCGCACAACTGGCCTACAGCGAAGCAACCCGCAGCGCCGAACAGGCGCGCCTGCTGGCACAAAGCCGGCAAGGTCAGATCGAAGCGGCACTACAAGCGCAGCAGGAACACGCGCTGTGGCTGGAACAGAACGCCAAGTGGCAGGCACTGGCGCAAGACTGGTCGCGTAGCGATTTGCTGCTCGGCCAGGCCACGCGCAGCGAGGCCGAAGTGCAGCTCAATGTGCAACTGCTGGCAACGCTGGCAGGGGATCACGCGCAGCAAACAATCACGCAGACCAACACCGCCAGCGCCCTCGCGCAGTCAACGCAACGGCTGGCCGATGCCACACAAGCTCGCCAGCTGGCCGTGCAACAGCATGCTGCGATCGACCTTGCTCAATTACAGTCCCGCAAGGACAAGCTCGCGCTGCGCCGCGAGCGCTGGCGCAGCGGCGAGCAGCTCTGGCGCACGCTGACCGAACAGCAGGCGCGTGCGCAGGTAGTGGAGAACCAGTGCCGCACCAGCCTGCAAGCTGCCATCGAGGCCGACGCCGGTGCTGCGCAAGCCGACGCACGCAGCACTGCATTGGCCGGCGCGATGGGGCAAGCGGAGCGATCACTCAAGCATGCCGAAGCCGCCTGCACTGCCAGCGTCGAAAGTCTGCGCGAAGCCCTGACCGAGGACGCGCCCTGCCCGGTCTGCGGTGCCACCGATCATCCGTATGCACAGGCCAATGCGCCGCTGCATGCGCTACTGGAAAAACTGCAAGCTGAGGTCGCTGTTTGCCGAGAGCAGCACCAGCAGGCCCGGCACAGGCAGGCGACGCTGAGCGCGCAAGCCGGCGCGCAGCGTCAGCGCCTTCTGGCTCTCGAACCGGAGCTGCAACAACTGCGGCAGGTACTCGACCAGCTGCAACGCGACTGGCAGGCCCATCCGGTCGCGCTTGCGCTGGGGACGTCGGCAGCATCGACATGGTTCGATAGCGAACACATCGCACTCGATACCGAACTGGCTGCCATCGGCGTGCAAGACGCCGACCTGCAACGTCTGGTGCACATTCGTGATACCGCGCAAACCACGTTCGAACAAGCCGTTACCGACCATGCTGCCTGCAAGGACGCGGCGACTGCGGCCGGCACGCGACTCGACGCCATCCTCGCCGGCCAGCGTGTGGCCGGAACGCAATTGGCGCAAGCACGGCAGCGACTGGATCAGGCACTCGACCAGCTCGACCCGGTCCTTGTCCTGCAAGCCGGCTGGCGTGCAGCGTGGCAAGCGGCACCGGAGGATTTTCATGCTGGCTGTGTCAACGCCGTTCGCTTGTGGCAGGAGCGGCGTAGCGCCAGCGATCTACTGCTCGCGCAGTGCGCGGTACTCACCACCGAACTGGCCACGCTGTCGGCCAGCGCGTCCACGGCGGCGACCGAGCAGCAACGCTGTCACGGTGTCTGCACTACCGGCGCAGCAGCGATCGATGCACTGAAAGCCGAGCGCCGCTTGCTGTTCGACGGCCAGCCGGTGTGCGAGATCGAAACCCGTCTTGCCGGTGCAATTGCCGCTGCCCGATCCGCACTGCAGCAAGCATCAGACGCCAGCAGCACCGTGCGGCTGGCGCTGGCGCGTCACACCGAAGCCCTTGCGCAAGCCAATACACGGCTCGCCGCGCACGAGCAGGAAGCGCACGTCGCCACGTCGCGCCTCGATGCCTGGCTGGCCAATCTCAATGACACGATTGCATTGGACGCAATCGAGTTGCGTGCACGATTATTGCAGTCAACCGATCAGATTGCAGCACTGCGTACTGCGCTGCAGGCGCTCGACAGCGCCGTCCAGCAGGCAGCGGCCATGCTGCGTGATCGCACTGAACAACGCACCGCCCACCGGCAACAGCGAGCACCAGCCGACGCGGAAGAATCACAGGACGGCTTGCAACTGGCATTGCAAACGCTCACGGGTGAGCGCCAGCTCGCCCACGCCCGCGCCACCGAACTGCAACTCTCGCTGCGCCAGGATCAGGCACGACGGCTCACTGCCGCCGGCTTGCTCGACGCGCTGGCAGCGCAGGAAGCGACCTGTCGCGTATGGTCGCAACTGAACGACCTGATCGGTTCGGCCGACGGCAAGAAGTTACGCAACGTGGCTCAGCAAACCACGCTGGATGTCTTGCTCGGTTACGCCAATCGCCATCTGCAAGCGCTGGCAAAGCGCTACCGGCTGCAACGCCTGCGCGACACGCTGGCGCTGATCGTGATCGATCAGGACATGGGCGATGAACTCCGCTCGGTTCACTCGCTATCGGGCGGCGAATCGTTTCTGGTCTCGCTGGCGCTGGCGCTGGGTCTGGCTTCGTTGTCATCGAACCGGGTCCGGGTCGAATCGCTGTTCATCGACGAAGGCTTCGGCAGTCTCGATGCCGAGACGCTGCGCGTGGCGATGGATGCGCTCGACGGTTTGCAGGCAATGGGCCGCAAGGTTGGCGTGATCTCGCATGTGCAGGAAATGACCGAGCGGATTGCGACGAAGGTACTGGTCGAGCGTATGGCCGGGGGAAGCAGTCGGGTGGCGGTGGGTTGATGGCGTAACAGCGGTAGACGTCAACCAAGTTTCTCAGGCAGCCGTAGGGTGCAATAACCGAAGGGCATTGCACCGAACGACCGCGCAAACGTCATCGTTGATCGCTTCCGGCAATGACCGGTAGATGGAACTTTGCGGCAGAAGGTGGCGACTCAATTAGGGCGAATCATTTTTAATCTGATCAACCGTTTTGGGGATTCACTGATGAACAATGGCATTAATAGTCAACGACCTCTGCTAAACAGAAGTCAATCGTTTGGCGATCTCCCGACCAAAACCTTGCCACTCACAAATAGCAAGTCATCGGAGAAAGCGTTATCGTCTGAGCCGCCCACAAAAAAAACTTGGAACACCATTGAGCCGCTCGACGCAAAAATAGCGGAAAAAATGCTGAAGATGTCACATGACGTGCAACAAAAAACGTCCGGCCAACTCCATATTGCAAATACAAAAATAGCCGAACTGGAGAAGCAGCTCGAGTTAGCGACCGGCAAGATGAATCCACCCAGCGTGGCGAGCCCTGCACCGGCAGCGTATGGAAAATTAAAACCAATGGCGCACGCCATCAAAAACGCCTTCGCAAACGCCCCATGGGGAAAAATAGGAAAAGGCGCGCTGTATGCCGCTGCAGGCGTCGCCGCTTTCGCCTTGTTATCCAACCCCCTCGGCGTCCTCGGCATGGTCGGGATGGTAATGGGATCGGGTTTGCTGCCAACCGCATTGGGACTGGCGGGGGCAGCCGTTGCGGTACACCAGGTACACAAATGGATTGGCAAAAAGCCGGAGGAGGACAGCAATAACGGGACCGCGCCGGCAGAAACTATTCAACACCGGCCCCCCCTGAGCGGCGGATATCTTGTGTGAAATCAACCAACCGTCAGTTGAATTGGCCCGCCATCCACTCACCAGCAACATGATCCACAAAGCCATGCACGCCAAACGATTCCCTCCACGAGACCACTCCCATGAACAACGCCGACAACCCAGACCAACCCGCCCCTGACGAAGCCCCGTTCGACCCGGTCGCCTTCGCGGCGCTGGTCGCCAACCCCGCCAGGATTCCTGCCTTGCGTGCCATCCAGAAGCAAGCCCACGAATTACTCGAACAGGCGGTCAACGACCTGATCGCCGCCCTCGGCCAGACCGAGCCGCTGCAAACCGTTGGCCGCACTACCGGCGTGCTGGATGTGCGTGCGCTAGCCACGGCATCACGCTCGTCGACCTCGGCAGCAGCGGACAGGCGCAAGTTTGCGCGCGACATGATTATTTCCGGGATGTTGAATCGCAAGAATGACGAGTGGGACATGACCGACGCATCGACCTATCAGAGCGAAACCCGCGACCCGATCGTCGCCCTGTTGCGCATGCCGATGCTGTGACCGCTCAGGTGCTGGCTTCGCCCAGCCAGTAGCGGTTGATATCCTTGAGGCCCCACTTGCTGGCCTCTTCACGGGCAACGATTTCATCGTTGCAGTCGGCCGCCGCCAGGTCCAGCAAGACCGGCGCGATATAGCTCATTGTCTTGACCGAATAAAACACCCGCACTGCCGGCAGCAGCAACTTGCCTTCCTTCTGCTCGACCACCACACCAAGTCGTCCCGACGCCATCCGCACCAGCGTCCCGACCGGATAAATCCCGATGCTGCGCACGAAGGCCTGGAACACCACAGGATCAAAATGTCCGTCGCTCCATTCGGCCATCTTGCTCAGCGATTCGGACGGACACCAGCCTTGCTTGTAAGGCCGGTTCGAGGTGATCGCATCATAGACATCGCACACCGCCCCCATCCGCGCATACAGGCTGATCTGCTCGCCGGACAGGCGGTGCGGATACCCGCTGCCGTTCATTTTTTCGTGGTGATGCAGACAGACGTCGAGGGCGATCGCACTGATGCCATCGGCCTCCAGCAGCATCGCGTGACCGGCCGCCGGATGCTGCTTGACCGAGACGAATTCGTCATCGGTGAGCTTGCCGGGTTTGTTCAGGATTGTCGCTGGCACGGCCATTTTGCCGATGTCGTGCAGCAGTCCCGCCAGACCGAGTTCGCGCGTGGTCTCGTCATCGAGTTTGAGCTGACTGGCCAGCGCGATCATCAGCGCGCAGACGGCGACCGAGTGCATGTAGGTGTAATCATCGGCGGTCTTGAGGCGGGCCAGCCCGATCAGTGCGCCGGGGTTGCGCATGATCGAGGCAGCGATTTCCTCGACCAGCGGCATCGCATTGCGGGTATCGATGGCCTTGCCCATGCGCGCTTCGCTGAACATCGACAACACCGCTTCGCGCGATTTGTTGACGATGCTGGTTGCGCGTCCGACTTCATCGGCCATCGAGACGCGCACCACGTCGCTGTAGGCCACGCGCTCTACCGGAACAGATGGGGCAACCGCAGGCACGACGGACGCAGTACTTTCTTCGACAACGACTGGTTCCGGATCTGGCGCTGGCACGTCATCGCCCTTCGCGGTATCGATCCAGGCTTCCTCGACGCTACTCTTGTTCACCTTCGCCAGCATCGTCGCATCGTCGACCAGGAACGATTTTTTCCAGAACGGCGTATCGAGCCAGGAACCACACAGTTCGTGAATGTACATTCCAACGCGAAGCTGGCTAACGGGAATCTTTTTTAACATGCTCGACAGTCGGAACGTTGGAGTACAGGCGAGCAATGATAACAAATCCTTCCGTTCGAGAAAAAATTAACATTGCATTTTGGAACTAGATCTCCGACAAAAATTGCCGCAGCAAGCGGTTCACCAGCAGCGGCTGTTCATGGACTATCCAGTGCGACGCATCGGCGACGCGTTCGATCTGCAAATCCGCCACGAACTGGTCTAGGCCGTCAAGCAGCGTTTTCGGTAACGCGA
>CANFED010000268.1 GCA_947445995.1 Oxalobacteraceae bacterium
AGTCCTATGCCAGCGCTGGCACCTTGCCCGAGACGCCGTTGCGCGAAGAGCAGCCGCGCTTGCCGGTCGAGAATTTTTATTACGAGCAGGAAGACGAGTTGTTCAAGGCCGCCGAGCGCGACGGCTTCAGCTGGAACGTGCATCGTCCGCACACGGTGATCGGCAAGGCCGTCGGCAATGCCATGAACATGGGCACCACGCTGGCCGTCTATGCCTCGATCTGCAAGGAAACCGGACGGCCGTTCCAGTGGCCGGGTTCGCAGGCACAGTGGGAAGGTATCTCGGATGTGACCGATGCCCGCCAGCTGGCACGCCAGTTAGTCTGGGCTGCAGATACCGAAGCAGCCCACAACACTGCATTCAACACGGCCAACGGCGACGTGTTCCGCTGGCAATGGCTATGGGGCCGGTTGGCAACGTGGTTCGGTGTCGAGGCAGCAGGATTTGATGGCACGGTTCGTCCGCTTGAGCAGGCAATGGCCGGCGACCATGTCGTCTGGCGCGAAATCGCCCAGCGTCACGGCCTGGTCGAATCGGACTTGAACCGGCTGGCATCGGCATGGCATACCGATCTCGACCTCGGCCGACCGATTGAAGTCATGACCGACATGACCCGCAGCCGCAAGCTGGGTTTCACCAGCTATCAGTCGACCGAGGACTCGTTCACTGACCTGTTCGCCCAGCTGCGTGCCGAGCGCCTGATTCCGTAATCCGGAGCGGCAACGCCACCCGGCGTTGCCGCCAGCGATTTTTCAAGACAGAAGCCACCAGCGTCAGCGCACCTTGCGCGCGATGCCCTGTATCAGCGCGATCATCATTGAGTCGGGGCATCGCATCATGCGATCTCCGCACTCGTCGTTATTCCGTTCCGCAACACATTCCCTTTCCCTGCACGATCGCACGCACCCGTTGCGGCGCGCCGATTTGCGTGTTGCTTTTCTGACAAAGCCAGGCGATGCCGGCGCAAGCAGTACGTTTTTTTTTGCGATGGAAACTGTTGAAGTTTGGTCGGTGTCATCACAGTCTTGAAATCCTGTGAAACTTTTGTGTCGTTTGTTGAAGCGCACCCTCCATCGAGGTGTCCGAAATAACTTGACCAATACAGCGGGTTTCCAATAGTTTTTATCTCTTGTCTCTGAATGAATCAACCGGGATTTGGCCGTCTACATCACATCGGATATCAGGAGGGAATAACTTTGAAACTTCTCGTACGGTTCGTTTGTGCAGTACTGTTTTCGTCTTGGCTTATGGGTACCTATGCGGCTGACGTTGTACGTCCGGGGGAGTACCTAGCTAAGAATGGGGAGCTAAAAGTGCAGCGGCGCAATGGCAAGATATTTTTCGCAATCTTTTCATCGGGTGACAACGGGCACTTTTGCGATGTATCCGGGCGAATCTTAGGCACAGTGGCTCAAGCCGATGAGGTGTCTCATCCGAATTGTCCCATCCGAATGACTCCTTCTCTTGACGGTCAGGAGGTCACAGTCGTGTCACCGGAGGATAAGTCCTGTCAATTTCAATGCGGCGCGCGCGCTGGCGTCGATGATGTGTACCGGATACCTCCGGCTCTTTGCACGAAAAAAGGTCAAAGAAACGCGCGTGATCTCTTCATCCGTCGCTACCGTGCCAAGCAGTTCTCACAAGCAGTCACAGCTCTGCGTCCGGTACTTGAGCAATGCGGCGAGTTCCGCAGATGGCAAGAGGAAGACAGCATACGTAACGACCTCTCTCTTGCCTATTTTCACCTAGGCAAAAAAGAGCAATGCATTGACACGCTCCGGGCAAATTACGAGTCCGTCATTGCTCTGAAAGAAGCTCTTGAGGCGACGCTGGGACCGGGACCAAGAACAATTGATGACGAGAGGTATCTTCCTATTGCGCAAGCCACTTTGCACAACATGCGCTTGTGCCTTGGTGAGCCTGGAGTGCAGGAGTAAGGTCGGCTCCAACCTTTCCATCGGGAGGGGAGGGCCATCTGCGCTAACGTTAGCTATTGGCAACCGTTTCGCAGGCCGGTTCTGAGAAATGCAACAGCCGCCCCCGTGTCTGTGCTGCCTGCAAGTAGGTTGGGCTTGACAGTCCAACCTACGCGACGAAGACGGTACGCGCGCTCGGCGTGACGCTGAGCGCGCGCCTGATTCCGCAGGCGAGTACTGCAACGCTACTCAGCGTTACTGCCCATCGGCCGGATAGCGCAGACCGATCTGGCTGCGCATCTGGTCCAGGCTGTCGAGCAACGCGACAGTCTGATCTGGCGGCATGACCGGACTTTCTCGCAGTCCGGCCCGCAGGCAGCGGCCCACTTCAATGGCCTCGTGCGCATAGCCGTTGCCGAGCAGCGGCATCGTCAGGGTTCGTACTTCGGAGTCATTGCGTGTAATCGTGATCTGTCTGGCTTCGGAAAACGGCCTGGCAACACGCACCGAACCCAGCGGCCCCGAGATCACCAGTTCGCGCGGCGTGGTCACCCGGAACGAACAAAAGCACGACGACAATCCCCCATCTGCATGACGCAACGTGAACGCAGTCTGTTCATCGACCCCGGTCGCGCCGAGTTCGGCGATCGCGTGTGCCGATGCTACCGGCCCGAGAAAATACGCGGCCATCGACAGCGGATAAATCCCCAGATCGAGCAACGCGCCGCCACCCAGTGCCGGATCGAGCAAGCGGTGTTCGGGCCCCACCTCGGCGTAGTACCCGAAATCAGCTTGCACATGTTGAGCGCGGCCGATCAGGCCGGAGTCAACCAGTCGTCTGGCCTCGACGATGCCCGGCAAGAACCGGCTCCACATCGCTTCCATCAGAAAAAGACCTTTCTCGCGCGCCAGGGCGACGACGCTACGCGCTTGCCCGGCATGCATCGTGAACGGCTTTTCGCACAGCACCGGCTTGCCAGCCTGCAGGCACAGGCGCGCATTGTCGGCATGCAGCGGATGCGGTGTGGCGATGTAGATCACATCGACGTCGGGGTCCGAGGCCAGTGCTGCGTAGCTGCCATGACAGGTCGGTACGGCCAAGTCGCTACCGAACGCCAGCGCGGTAGCGTGATTGCGCGAGGCGACGGCTTGCAAATGCGCATCGGGCACATGGCGCAGGGCTTCGGCAAACTGGCGGGCAATGATGCCGGTGCCGAGGATGCCCCAGCGGATCGGGTGGTTCATGGAGTGCTCCGGTGAGGGAAAAGTACGAGAGGCAAGAGACTGCAGCATAGTCCGCAGAGCAGAGCAGCGCCGTGGCGATCAAGTTTATTACCGATCGGGATGAAATGTGTGCACCAGCCGCCAATTGCGCTATTCTTTACCGAACGGTAAAACTTCACTCCCAACGACACACTCGTCATGAAAAATAGCCCGAACGGTAAAAAACTTGAGGCGCACCCCGTCATCGTGTCAGTCCCGGAACTTGGTTCGCTGGTGCGTCAGGTGCGCAAGGAACAGGGTCTGACCCAGGCCGACATTGCGGGTCTGGCCAATACCGGCACGCGTTTCCTGGTCGACCTCGAAAACGGCAAGCCGACCATACAGCTGCAAAAAACACTGGATGTGATGGCCTTGCTCGGGCTGGAACTGGTGGTGGCGAGGAAGGGAGCGCCACGATGAAGGTCACTGGTAACGACGATACCCTTGCCGTGTTCATGGAGTCGGCGTTGATCGGTACGCTTTACAACCACCAGCCGCTGGCGTTCGAATACGCCGCGGCGTGGCTGGATCAGCCTGCGGCTCTGGCGTTGACGCCAGAAATCCCTTTGCAAGCCGGCAAGATCAGCACCTCCTTTGTCCATGCTTTTTTCGAGAACCTGTTGCCGGAAGGTGAGCAGCGCACTCTAATCAGTCTGCGTCACCACGTATCCACGGTCTATGGATTACTGGCGATTATCGGAGGTGATACCGCTGGCAATACGGTGTTGTTGCCAGCCGGTCAGCACCCGCAGCCCGCGTCTTATCAGCGTAGTAGCTGGGAGACGATCGACGCGCTGCTACACGGTAGTGATAGCGCCGCCGAGGCGAGTGGTGAATTGGCTGCCGGTAGCGAATCCGGACCGCGGCTATCAATTTCCGGCGCGCAGTTCAAGTTGCTCGTTTCAATCGATCGTGACGGTAACCCGCACCTCCCGCTGGGTAACTCGCCCTCGACCCATATCCTGAAACCGGACATGGTGCGAACCGATATCAAGCTGTTCGCGTCAGCCGTCAATGAGGCCATCGTCATGCGCGCAGCCCATTTGTGCGGGCTACCCACGGCTGCAGTGAGCTACCGCCGCGAGGTCAAGGCTTGCCTTGTGGAGCGCTATGACCGCTACCGCGACACCGCCGGCATCTTGCGACGGCACTGGCAAGCCGACTTTTGCCAGTTGTCCGGCAAGGCGTCGGACGTCAAATACGAGGCGGACGGCGGGCCGACATTTGCACAATGTTTTGCACTGTTGCGGACGCATTCGGTCGTGCCTGCAATCGATCAGCGCAACTTGCTGCGCTGGCTATTTTTCAATTTGTACGTAGGGAACAACGATAGCCACGCAAAGAACCTGTCGATCCTGGCCATGCCAGGGGGTCTGCGCCTGGCACCGTTTTACGATTTGATGAGCACGCGGGTCTATACAGGTCTGAGCAGGCAATTTGCCTTCCAGATTGGCGGGGAGAGCTTGCCTGGAAAAATAGGTGCTCCACAAATTCAATTGCTGGCGCAAGCGCTGGGCGTCACGCCAAAATATTTACTTTCGATTGCCGGTGACATGGCCGGGAAGGTGGCGGCTGCTGTCGGGCTGGCAGCCAATGAAATTAGTCATGATCTTAGCGCGGTCGAAATGGTCATGGTGGAGCGGCTGCAGTTGAAGATTGCCGGGATCGTGAAGCAGATGCGGGCAAGGATACTGTAACGCTGCTGGTCTAGCCCATCATCCCCGCGCCGCCCCCACCTCCCGCTGCAGAAACCGCCACACCGCCGCATCCTCCATCGTCGCCACATTGATCCGCATCCGGTGTGAAGGCAACTGGCGTGGCGAGAACAGGCAACCGGGTGCCAGCAACATGCCTTCGGCCATCGCTTTTTCGGTCAGTGCATTGGTGTCGCAGCCGGCATCGGCCCAGACGAACATGCCGCTGGTGCTGCCGGGATCGACGCGGATGCCGATGCCGTCGAGCCGGCGTATGGTTTTTTCACGCACGCTGTCGAGGCGGCTGCGCAGGCGCTCCAGATGTTTGCGGTAGCGGCCTTCGGACAGGATTTTGTAGACCACGCGCTCGCCGATTTCGCTGGTGGTCAGCGTCGACAGGATCTTGCGATCCGCCAGTTGTATCGCCAGTTCGGGCGAGGTCGCGATGAAGCCGACGCGCAGGTTGGCGGCCAGCGTCTTCGAAAATCCGCCGAGGTAGATCACGCGCTGCAACTGGTCCAGCGCGGCGATGCGGGTCGCGCCGCCGGCATGCATGTCGCAATAAATATCATCCTCAACGATCATGAAGTCATGCTGCTCGGCCAGCTTCA
>CANFED010000269.1 GCA_947445995.1 Oxalobacteraceae bacterium
ATGCAGCAATATTTGCGTCTCAAAGCCGATCATCCTGCCATCCTGCTGTTTTATCGCATGGGCGATTTCTACGAGTTGTTCTTTGACGATGCGGTCAAGGCAGCACGTCTGCTCGGCATCACGCTGACCCAGCGCGGCAATTCGAACGGGGTGCCGATCAAGATGTGCGGCGTGCCATTCCATGCTGCCGACCAGTATCTGGCCAAGCTGGTCCGGCTTGGCGAGTCGGTCGCGCTCTGCGAGCAGATCGGCGATCCGGCTACCAGCAAGGGACCGGTTGAGCGCAAGGTGGTCCGTGTCATTACGCCGGGTACGCTCAGTGATGCCGACCTGTTGCCGGAAAAATCCGAACGCTGCCTGCTGGCGCTATCGATTGTCAGCCAACGCAAGAACCTCACCGTCGGACTGGCCTGGCTGTCGATGGCCAGTGGCGCGCTGCGGATGATGGAGTTTGTCAGCGATACAAAAAATCTCGACGTCCGGCTCAAGCAGGAAATCGAGCGCATCGCGCCGGCTGAAATCCTGATCTCCGACGCCACCGATGACTGGCTCAACGACGCCGCGCTGACCGCACGCACGCGGGTACCGCACTGGCATTTCGATGCGGCCAACGGCCACAAGGCGCTGCTCGAACAACTCGGACTGGCCACACTGCAAGGTCATGGCATCGACGATCACAGCGCAGGCAGTGGCGCGGCCGGGGCCTTGCTGTGGTACGCGCAGTCAACCCAGGGCAAGGGCTTGCAGCATGTGCGCACGCTGACCGTCGAAAACGAAAACGAATTCATCGGCCTCGATGCCTCGACCCGACGCAACCTCGAACTGACCGAGACCATCCGTGGCCAGGATGCCAGCGCTACGGCACCGACGTTGTTTTCGCTGCTCGATCATTGCCGGACCACGATGGGCTCGCGACTGCTGCGCCACTGGCTGCACCATGCCCGGCGCGATCAGCACGTCGCACGCGAGCGCCATGCCACGATCGATGCACTGATCGCTCTGGAGGAAGCGTCCGATTTGCATCGCACGCTCAGTGCGGTGCCGGATATCGAACGCATCACGACCCGTATTGCCTTGTTGTCGGCCCGCCCGCGTGACCTCGCCGGCGTGCGCGGCGGCTTGCAGCAACTGCCTGCCTTGCGCGCCCTTGTTTTGCGCTGTCAAAGCAGCGCGGTGCCCGTGACGTTGCTGCACACGATTCACGACGCGATGGCCACGCCGGATGCCTGCCTCGACCTGATCGAGCGCGCCATCGCGCCCGAACCGGCGGCGATGGTGCGTGATGGCGGCGTCATCGCACACGGCTTTGATGCGGCTCTTGATGAATTGCGCGGCCTGTCGGAAAACGCCGGCCAGTATCTGGTCGATCTCGAAACACGCGAGCGGGCCCGTACCGGCATCGCCAACCTGCGGGTCGAGTACAACAAGGTGCACGGCTTTTATATCGAAGTCACACACGGCCAGACCGACAAGGTCCCGGATGATTATCGTCGCCGGCAGACCCTGAAAAATGCCGAGCGCTACATCACGCCGGAATTGAAAGCCTTCGAAGACAAGGCGCTGTCGGCGCAGGACCGCGCGCTGTCGCGCGAAAAAATACTCTACGAACAGCTGCTGCTTGATCTCGCACCGCACATCGGCACGTTGCAGGAAATCGCCCACGCGCTGGCACAACTCGATACGCTGGCAGCGCTGGCCGACCATGCAAAAAAACACGACTGGTGCGCGCCGCAACTCGTCGCCGGACCGGCAATCAATATCGTGCAGGGCCGCCATCCGGTCGTCGAGAACATGATCGAACGCTTCATCGCCAACGACTGCGTACTCGATGACGAACATCGCCTGCTGCTCATCACCGGTCCCAACATGGGCGGCAAATCGACCTACATGCGCCAGGTCGCCCTGATTACGCTGCTCGCTTATGTCGGCAGCTATGTGCCTGCCGCCAGCGCCACCATCGGGCCGATCGACCGGATCTTCACGCGCATTGGCGCGGCCGATGATCTGGCCGGTGGCCGTTCGACCTTCATGGTCGAGATGACCGAATCGGCGGCCATCCTCAATGGTGCGACCGAACAGTCGCTGGTGCTGATGGATGAAGTTGGCCGCGGTACATCAACCTTCGACGGACTCGCGCTGGCCTGGGCCATCGCGCGTCATCTGATCGATGCGACGCGCAGCTTCACGCTATTTGCCACGCACTACTTCGAACTGACACAACTGCCGGATGTCCACGCCAGTGCGACCAATGTCCATTTGTCGGCCATCGAGCACAAGGACCGTATCGTCTTCCTGCACGCGGTCCAGGAAGGACCGGCTTCGCAAAGCTACGGTTTGCAGGTCGCCCAATTGGCGGGTGTGCCGCAACCGGTGATCCGCGCAGCGCGCAAGCATCTGGCACTGCTGGAGGCGCAGTCGGTGCAATCAACACCCCAGTTCGACCTGTTCGCCGCACCGCTGCCTGTGGCTGACGAATCGTTCGCCCTGCCGGCAACGCCGGAGTCTAACCTGCTGCGCGATGCACTGGATGAGATCGATCCGGACAGCCTGACGCCGCGAGACGCGCTCGCGCAGTTATATGAACTCAAGCGCCTTGCCGGCACCTTGTCGCAATGAAGAAAGTCTGGAGCGGCCTGCTGCTGGGCCTGACACTGGCGACGCCACTGCACGCTGCCGACAACGGATTCAGTATTGCCATTGTTGCGCCGGTCAACGACGCCGTGTTGGGTCGCACCATTGCCGAAACCGATGACACCAACCTCGCCTTCGTCTTGGTCAATGGCATCAAGGCGGCAGAAGCAGATTGCAGCGACCAGGTCTATCTGGAGCGCAAAATCCTGCTCGATTCAGCCAAGAATGGCCTGATTATTTCGCTGGCAGGATCCGACTGGACGATCTGCCGCAACGCCGCTGGTCAGTCGATTGCCGTCGCACGCCTGACCCGCTTGCGTGAGCTGTTTTTTACCGATGAATTTTCATTCGGTGCCAGCAAGCTTCCGCTGGTACGACAGTCCGGCACGCCGAAATTTCGCAGCTATGCCGAAAACGCGCATTGGGAAGTCGGTACCATCCAGTTCGCTACCATCAACCTGCCCGCTGACAACAATCATTTTTTGGCGGCAGCCGGCCGCAACAGCGAATACGAAGATCGTCAGATTGCCAATCATGCCTGGCTGCAGCGACTCGTTGCCAATGCCACCTATCGCAAGCTGCCGGCGCTGGTGCTGTTTTGTGACGGTGATCTGCTGACGTCCAAAACAAAACCCGCGCAACGGGATGGCTTTGCCCAATTGCGCAGCCAGCTCAAACAACTCGCTACCAGTTATCCCGGACGCATCCTGCTGGTACATGATCGTGCAGACCCCAGCGGCGAAACGCCCGGTGCGATACGCTGGAACGGCAACATCGGCGCGTTGGCCGTCGGCACGAACTGGCTTCGCCTGAGCATCAGGCCGGACGGCCCCGAACTTTTCAGCGTCAGCAATGACGGCAAAAACAGCAGCGCGAATAGTAGCGCCAATAAAAAAGCCGCAGTCACTGTGAAGTGACTGCGGCTTCATTTGATCCTGCCAGGATCAGTGAATCGGATGGCTGCGGAAGTGATCGCCTGACTCATCGTCCGGCTCTTCATTGTGATGACCGTGGGCACCATGCACATGACCATGAACGATTTCTTCATCGGAGGCAGCACGGACTTCGCCAACCTTCAGGTTGAACCGCAATGCCATGCCAGCCAGCGGATGATTGCCGTCGAGTACGACCTTGTCGTCGGCGATATCGGTCACGGTAAAGATGACGGAGTCGTCGTCTTCGCCGCCATCAGGCAAGCCTTCGAACTGCATGCCCACTTCCAGCGGTGTCGGCAGACGGTCGCGCGGCTCGACCTTGACCAGTGCAGGATCGTATTCGCCAAACGCATCATCGGGCTCGACCTGCAGATTGGTTTCGTAGCCGGTGGCCTTGCCGTCGAGTGCTTCTTCGATTTTTGGCAGGGTGTTCTCGTAACCACCGTGCAAATACACCATCGGGTCACGGCTTTCCTCAATCAGATTGCCTTGGGCGTCAGACAGCGTGTAATGGACCGTCACTACGGTATTCTTGGCAATTATCATGGTGCTTCCTTTCGTTGAATAGTCCGCTGAATTATACCTTCCCGAATCGCGTCAGGCAGCTCTGCGACATAAAATCCGGCCGCATTCAAGCTGTCTGTGAACAATCCCGACAGCTATAATGCGGGCATGAAAAAAACGACACTCCTGGGTGACCTGACACCCGCACAATTCCTCAAGGATTACTGGCACAAAAAACCGTGCGTGATCCGTCAGGCCATCCCCGGCTTCACCGCGTTGCTGGACCGTGATGCCCTTTTCGAAATGGCCGCGCGCGACGATGTTGAGTCGCGTCTGGTCACCCAGTTCAAGCAGAAGTGGGAAATGCAGACCGGCCCGCAAACCGCCCTGCCCGCCATCACCAAGAAAAACTGGACCTTGCTGGTTCAAGGGGTGAACCTGCATGACGATGCGGCTGATGCCCTGCTACGCCAGTTCAATTTCTTGCCGGACGCCCGCCTTGATGATCTGATGATTAGCTATGCCAGCGATAACGGCGGTGTCGGGCCGCATTTCGATTCGTACGATGTGTTCCTGTTGCAGGCACAAGGCACCCGCCGCTGGCGCATTGGTGCCCAGGACGATCTGACGCTGCAGCAAGGGGTGCCACTAAAAATTCTGAAGCATTTCACACCGACCGAAGAGTTCGATCTCGAACCAGGTGACATGCTGTATCTGCCGCCACACTATGCCCATGAGGGCATCGCTATCGGTGAATGCATGACTTACTCGATCGGCTTTCGTGCTCCGTCGTTCCAGGAACTGGGCGAAGCCTTCCTGACCTTCATGTCGGATTCGATCGACCTGCCCGGTCGCTATGCCGATCCGGCACTGACGGCAACCACGCGACCAGCTGAAATCAGCAGCGCGATGCTGGCGCAAGTATCGGCCGAACTCAACAAGGTCCAGTTCACCAAGGACGACATCGCGATTTTCCTCGGCGAATATCTGTCCGAACCAAAAGCCAACGTGTTTTTTGAAGGACCAAAACGTCCGCTGACACTGGATAAATTCATGGCCTTGGCCAGCAAGCGCGGTGTGACACTGTCGCGCAAAACGCAAATGCTGTATCGCAGCAAACTGATCTTCATCAATGGTGAGTCATTTGAAGTCGATGCTGCAGACAAGACTCTGCTCAGTGTGCTGGCAGACAGTCGTGCCCTGTCCGCCGAACTAACATCCACTGCATCACAGGATGTTGCCGAAGCGATGCATGACTGGTACCGACAGGGATGGCTGACAACCAACAAATAGTCACTTTTTGGACTTCAACTCCTTTGCAGTTTGTACATGGACTATCGTTGCAAACAGTTACGTACCATAAAGCAAAGGATCCATGCCGTGACGCACAAAAAGCCGTTATAATCGG
>CANFED010000270.1 GCA_947445995.1 Oxalobacteraceae bacterium
GACGGCGGCGAATCCCAGGCCCCGATGGGCCGCGCGGTGATCGGCGGCGTGATCACCTCAACGCTGCTGACCTTGCTGGTGGTGCCGGTGGCTTATACGTATCTGGATGCGTGGGGGCGGCGGGCCAAGGGGTTTTTTCGGGGGGCGGAGGTGGTTTGAGGGGCTGGCAGGCCGGCCGGTCGGGCGTGGTGATGGGGGATTCCTGCGTGCTGGTGCCGTCGCCGGATTGTGTAGAAAAATTGCTATCAGCTGGATGGAACCGCCGACCGGGAGGCGTCACTTAATGGTACTTCCACATGCATCGCGGCAATCAAGATGCAGCCGGACAACTCCAGTGAAAAGCCAATGCCATGAACAACCGACTCGATAACCCTGCCTTGTTTTCGGATTCGTCTTCGGGATCGACCGTACCTTGCCGCCGGGCTGCACCTTATCCGCTGGTGTTGCCGATGGATGGCACGGCGTCGGAGCGACGCAGATCGCATGGAGCGGCGCAACACGGGCCGGTCAGCCTTGAGCAAATGGACAAAGAGCTCGAAGACTGGGTGGCGGCAGGGCAGGGCTATGAACTGCGCAGGGAAGCGGCCAACCGCATCCTGACCTGTTTCCGCGAGAAGGGAACGGCACTGGATCTAGGGTTCTTGCGCTTGAGCACCTTGCCTCGTTGCCTCGGTAATGTGACTTCGCTGCATTCACTGGACGTCTCTTTCAATTCCTTGCAGACACTGCCTGAGAACCTCGGCGACCTGTTGCTGCTGCAAACCCTGGTCATTTCCGGCAATCGTCTGACTCAACTGCCAGAGCGCATCAGCGACTTGCTCTCGCTGCACACGCTGGACGTTTCGGACAATCCGCTCACGGCACTGGGCGACGATATCGGCGACTTGCTGTCGCTGCATACGCTGGACGTCTCGGGCAACAAACTGACGGCACTCCCCGATTGCCTCGCTGACTTGTTCTTGCTTCGTACGCTGGTTGCTTCCGGTAATCAGCTCAAGGAATTGCCAGCCGGTACCGGTGATCTGGCATCGCTGCAGTATCTGGATGTCTCGGATAACGCGCTCTCGGCACTCCCTGCGAACATCGGCAATCTGGCCTCGCTGCAAATCCTGGACCTGTCGGGCAACCGGCTCACGCAATTGCGCGGTTGCATCGGCAACCTGTCTTCGCTGCATTATCTGGATGTCTCGGACAATGCCCTGTCGAACTTGCCCGACGGTATCGACAACTTGTCATCGTTGCAAACACTGGATCTCTCGAATAACTATTTCACGCAACTGGCTGGCTGCATCAGCGGCTTGCCGTCGCTGCAGTTACTGCGGCTTCGCAATAATCCATTGACCTGCCTGTCTGAACAGTTGCGCAACATGCTGGCATTCCAGTCGTATGCCAGCAACCACGGGTACTTGCATCTGCCTTCCAGCCCGCATCGCACTGGCACGGCAGTCCTGTTCCTGTCGCCATCGCGCCGGTAAGCGCACCCACGGCGAGCATCGCGCGGGTAGTGGAGCTTACCCGCGGGTCGCTTCCGGTTTCAGTACGGTTTGCGCGTCATAGAAATGATGGACGTCGCTTTGCGGGTACGGTATCGAGCAACCACCGGCTTCGAGTGCTTCCTTGCAGACCTGTACCAGATCGAGCTTGGTATCCCACCAGTCGCTGCGGCTGGTCCAGACCCGGAACAGGATATTGACCGAACTGTCGCCGAGCTTGTCGACCTTGATCAGCGGTGCCGGCGTCGCGAGGATGCGTGCATCGTCGGCAACGACCTGCTTGAGGATGGCCAGCGCGGTGCCGATGTTGTCGGTGTAGGCGATGCTATAGCTTTCGTCGATGCGACGGATGTCATTGTCGGTGACGGACAGGTTGATGATGGTCTGGCCCCATATCTTGGAATTCGGGATGAAGACGGTCGGTCCGTCTGCCAGGTGACCTTTGCAAATGAAGAAGCCGACTGCATCGATGATGTAGACATCGCTCGCCAGCTGAACGACGTCGCCAATCTTGAATGGCCGGAAGAACAGGATCATCACGCCGGCGGCGACGTTGCTCAGCGTGCCCTGCAAGGCCAGGCCGACCGCCAGACCGGCGGCACCGAGTACCGCAATCAGGCTGGTGGTCTCGATGCCAAACCGGTTGAGCACGGCCACCAGCGTGAAGATCAGGATCGCGACCCGGACAATCTTGCCGGGCAGGTTGTGAAATACCGGATCGATCCGGCTTGAGCGCCGCATCGTCTGGTCGATCAGGCGGGCTACCCAGCCCGCCGCCAGCGCCCCGACGATCAGCGTGACGATGGCACCGATCACGTTGACACCATAGCTGAGCAGGTATCCGGTCAGGAGGTCGATGAGATGTTTGATCTGTTCATTCATGAGTGCACTTTACGGACGATGACGACGAGCGCCGGACCAGATCAGGGTGGCGCAATTGGTTGGTGCCGTCAACCGGCCATGCCAGGTCCGCGCGCTGGCAGCCGTATTTCGTTGTCGTTAGTCGTCGAGGCCGAGGTACATCGGATTGGGCGCAATATACGCGATCACCGGATGATCAAGTGCGCCCGGCGGCGCGACCCGCCTCAGGTCGAAATTCGAGACCTGCAGCGGTCCGTCGAAGCTCCACGCAAAGCTCTTGTTACCGGAGACGAAGCGCACGACTTCGCCGCCGGTGACGTTGACATGCACTGTTTCAGGCGTCAGGAAAATGGTCTTGATGGCGGCTTCGGGTGGGGCTGCAATACCGAGCAGGCTGAGCGGCTGCTCCGGGAACGGCGTGGCGCACCCGGCCATCAGGACGGCGGCGAACAGGTAAGGAAAAAGGCGGGCATGCATGATGCTGTTCCTTCAATGCGGTTGAAAGTCTGGGTGCCAGATTGGCGTATGGCGATGGTCAGTGGCGACCGCCCCATCCGCCACGTCCGCCACCGTGACCGCCGTGTCCACCCCAGAATCCGAATCCGAAATCAAGCATCACCGGAGGGCCAACATAGACTGGCTGCGGGGCCTGATAGTAGACGGGGCCGGATGGATAATAGGTCGGACCCGGTTGCGCGTAAACGGGTTGCTCGTAATAGCCGCCGTATGCGGGCGGCGGACCATAGACCGCACATCCCCCGAGCAGGGCAGAGACAGCGCCCATAAAAATCAACAATCCTGTTTTCATGATGGATTCCTTCAGAATTTGCCAGTATAGAAATCGACGCGACTCAGACGGTGCTATTTACGTTTGATTACAGTGTGCCGGAGAAAGCCACTTTGTGTTGCGCGGGTCTTTGGGTGCCGGCTTCGCGTTGAGCCAAATTGCTTTACAGTAAGGTCATTGTAATTATCAGGCTCCCAGCATGAACTCCCCCGTCAATGTCCCCGCACCAGTCAGTGTTTTTTTCGATGGCTCCTGCCCGTTATGTCAACGCGAAGTGCGCATGTACCAGAAAATCCCGTCGACCGTTCCGATTCAGTGGGTCGATGTCTCGTCCAATCTGCAGGACAACACGACCGGGCGCAGTTGCGCCGAGCTGATGTCGCGGTTTCATGTCCGCACGGCGGAGGGTACTGTCCTGAGCGGCGCGCGCGCCTTTGTCGCGCTCTGGCTGCTGTTTCCAAGCTGGCGCTGGCTTGGCCGGATTGGTTCGCTACCGCTGATGCCGACCATTCTCGAAGTTGCCTACCGTGGCTTTCTGCTGATCCGGCCGGGTATCCAGTGGGTGTTCCGAAAAATCTATCCTGATCCTAAGCCGGGAAAGTAAGTGTCATGCACCGTCGCCATGCTGCAAGGTGCGGCGAATGGTTGCAAATAGTCAGGCACAAAAAAAACCGCGCTCTCGTGATGAGAAACGCGGTTTTTTGAATAGTGCGGTACCGATTTTGCAACGTGTTCTTGGTGGTGATAGGTGGATTTGAACCACCGACCCCAGCATTATGAGTGCTGTGCTCTAACCAACTGAGCTATATCACCAAACAGCCCGAGAGTATCGTGTTTCCGGCATTTGCTGTCAAGGCGAAATTTGCTGTTGGCGGGCAATTTCTATTCGGGCCAGTACCAGCGCGCTGGCCTGCGGGTCCAGACAGTCGATGACATGCCGCTCCGGGATGGCCCGCAGCCAGGTCAGCTGGCGTTTGGCGAGCTGTCGGGTGGCGGCCAGTCCTTTTTCGCGCAGCGTGGACAGGTCAATCTGGCCGTCGAGATATTCCCAGGCCTGGCGATAACCGACGCAGCGCATTGAGGGTAGTCCCGGATGCAGATCGCCGCGCCGGCGCAAGCCAGCGACTTCGTCGATCAGGTTGGGGCCGTGCGGTGTCAGCATGGCATCGAAGCGGGCGGCGATGCGCCGGTGCAGCGCGCTGCGGTCCGATGGTTCCAGCCCGATTTGCAGCAGCGTGAATGGCAGTTCTACCGGCGCGGCTTGGGCCAGCAGACTGCTCATTGGCTGACCGGTCAATTGATGGATTTCGAGTGCGCGCTGGATACGCTGGGCGTCGTTGGGTTTGAGCCGCGCTGCGGTAACCGGGTCGAGCAGTGCCAGACGGGCGTGCATGCCTGGTGAGCCGATCAGGGCGGCGTCGGCATCCAGTGCAGCGCGTACGTCCGGATCGGCTTCGGGTAACGTATCGAGACCATCGCGCAGTGCCTTGAAATACAGCATGGTGCCGCCGACCAGCAACGGCAGGTTGCCGCGGGCGAGGATCTCGCTGACCAGTTGCAGCGTCGCGGTTCTGAACTGCATCGCCGAATAGGATTCGGCCGGGTCGAGGATATCGATCAGGTGGTGCGGTGCCACAGCCCGTTCTGCGGCAGTGGGCTTGGCCGTGCCGATATCCATGCCGCGATACACCAGCGCCGAATCGACCGAAATGATTTCGGACGGAATCGCGCGGGCGATCGCCAGTGCTGCGGCGGTCTTGCCGGAGGCAGTCGGTCCCATGATGGCAATGACCAATGGTAGAGGCGGCATCGTCATTGGCCGCGCTGGAACAGCCGGTCGAGGTCGGACAAGGCCATCTGCACCCAGGTTGGCCGACCATGATTGCACTGGTCGGCGCGTTCGGTGGCTTCCATCTGGCGCAGCAGCGCGTTCATTTCTGGCAGGGTCAGGATGCGGTTGGCGCGCACGGCCGTGTGGCAGGCCAGCGTGCCGAGCAATTCGTTGCGCCGTTCCAGCAGCACGCGCGAACCGCCAAATTCGCGCACATCGCGCAAGACATCGCGTGCCAGTGATTGCGCATCGGCGTTTTTCAGCAGGGCCGGGATGGCGCGCACTGCCAGCGTGGTCGGTGACAGCGCGGCAATGTCAAAACCGAGCGCGGCCAGCGTGGCCTGGTTTTCTGCTGCGGTACCGACCTCGACCGCATCGGCATGGAACGTCACCGGGATCAGCAACGGTTGCACGACCACGGCGTCGGTATCGAGCGCGGTCTTGAACTGCTCGTACAGGATGCGCTCGTGCGCGGCGTGCATGTCGACC
>CANFED010000271.1 GCA_947445995.1 Oxalobacteraceae bacterium
AGCAGTGCGATCGGAGTGCCGGTGGTGCGCCCTTCGAAAACGCCGGACAGGATTTCAACGGTATCGGACTCCTGCCGCTGCGTCACATGGCGCGAGGTGCCCGGTTTGCGCCGGTCAAGTTCAGGCTGAATATCGGCTTCCGACAGCAGCATGCCTGGAGGACAGCCATCGATGATGCAGCCGATAGCTGGGCCGTGCGATTCGCCAAACGTCGTGACGGTGAATAAGGTACCGAAGGTATTGCCGGACATAGTCTGTGGGCGAGAAAAAGAGGAAGCCTCGATTTTAGCAGCCCGCTGGCAGATACCCGGTCGGATTTTCTAGCGTGGCACAAGCACGAACTGCACAGACCGGTCGGTCAATACGATCAGGTCAGTGGTACCTGACTGACCAGCACGCCGTCGGCATCGGCATAGATCCAGTCGCCGGGCCGGACCATCACGCCGGCGATCGCGACGTTCAGGCCGGTGTCGCCCACCCCCTTGCGGGCACTTCGGCGCGGATGCAATGCCAGTGCGCGGATGCCGACATCACAGGCATTGAGTTCATCGGCGTCGCGCGCACTGCCAAAGACAATGATGCCGTTCCAGCCATTGGTCTCGGCCAGCTTGGCAAGGTTGCCACCGACCAAAGCGCAACGCAGACTGCCACCGCCATCGATAACCAGCACCCTGCCCTGGCCCGACTGCTCAAGCGCGGCGCGCACCATGACGTTGTCCTCGAACACCTTCAATGTGACAGCCGGGCCACTGAATGCAGTGGCCTGTCCGAAACGCTGAAAAACCGGGGGCAATACTTGCAGCGTGCCAAGCGCGAGCAGATCTTCGTGGGCATCACACAAATCACAACTTGAAAACCGCATTGTCATCTTTCGTCAGGGAGAGAGAGGCCAGCATACCTGGGTGGTTACACCCAACAAGCAAATGAAGAAAAAGTACGCGATAAATTCAAAAAAAGTCCTGCTTTTTCCAAAATTACTCGGAATCAATATGAAATGTGGCTACTATGAGGAGCTGTTTTTATTGACAACTACGCACCTTGGACTAAATCGTCGCGACGGTCAGCACAAAGGTAAATCGCAACATAATTGCCATCAGGAGTGGTGCCGGTGTCTGATAACGAGCAACTGGACAAATCAGAAATTGATCGCATCAACCGTCAGGCCTTGTCATGCCTGGCATCAAATCGCAACGAGACAAACCGGCTTGCCAGCCTGTCGCTGGCAGCGTCGGAACGCATCGGCTACCAGCGCGGCAGCGCTCATGCCCGGCTCAACATGCTGTCTGTCCTGTTCCACCGCGGAGAATTTGAACAGTCCGAAGCGATGTGCAAGCCACTGCCAGCGCTGTTCCAGAAGCTCAATGACGTTGAAGGCGGGATGACTGCCTCGGTCTGCCTCGGAGCAATCGCTACGCGGCGCGGTGACTTTGTGCGATCTGCGAAGCATCTGGATAACGCACGCAAACTGGCCGGCCAGATTCCCGATTCACTCAACAAGTTTTCGCTCTACAACCGGCTCGGCATTGATGCGCTCAGTCGTGGCGACATCAGCGCAGGCCCGCGCAATTTTCTGCTGGCACTCGATATTGCCGAACGCTTCGGCACCGCCTCGCACCGTGTCAACATGCTGTCAAATCTGGCGTCCTGTCAGCATGACCTGAGTAACGACGAAGATGCCATTGTGTTGCTGGGCGAAGCACTCGATATCATTCGTCACGAAGGACTGACTTCGCAGCAGCCACTGGTATCCGGCAACCTCGCGATGTGTCTGCTGGCCACCGGCAAGGTGCAGGAAGCTTTACTGGAAATCACCCCCTTTTTTGATGTTGCCGAAATCGACCCGGCTGACAAGGCGTTTATTCACAGCCTGGGTGCCCACGCCTCCATCCTGCTGCTGAAACTCGATGACGCCGAAGTCCTGCTGAACCAGGCACAGCAGTTCGCGCTGATCAACGATGACCATGAAGAGCAGATGCATGCATGGCTGGTACGCGGCATGCTCGACATGGCGGCAGGACGGACCCGCGCGGCGCTAGCGGCGCTGGAAAACGCACGCAGCCTGCTCAACACGACGCGCAACCCTTTCTACCAGCAGCAGATTTTTAAGGGGCTGGCCAGCATCCATGCCAAGCTCGGCAAATGGCAAACCGCCTATCTGCATCTCGAAAAATACCAGTCTCATGTCGAGTCGAGCAGCAAGTCCGCGCGTGACTCGCGCCTGCTGATGCGCCATCTCGAAACCGAAATGAAAGACCTCAAGGTAGAGCGCGATAGTGCGCTGGCAAAACAGGCCGCGCGCGAAGCAGACAACCAGAAACTGGAAGACCTGAACAAGGAACTGACGCATCAGATCCATCATGTCAATTCGCTGCAAAGCTCACTGCAGGAACAGGCCATTCGTGACCATCTGACAGGCCTCTACAACCGGCGTCATTTTGAAACCTGCCTCAATGCCGTACTGCATGAATCAAGCGGACGTTTTTCGATCGCCGTCGTGATCATCGACCTCGACCTGTTCAAGCGCGTCAATGACACCTATGGCCATCCGTTCGGCGACGAAGTGCTGATTCGTTTTGCGAAACTGGTCGAGGCCAACCTGCGCGGCAGTGACATGTTGTGTCGATATGGAGGGGAAGAATTCTGCATATTGCTGCGCGATGCGGATGGTGAAACTGCCGTCCACAAGATCGCCGCGATTGCCACCGAGTACCGCACTCTCGTCATCAGTCATGGCGACCATACGCTAACAGGCTGCACGTTCTCGGCCGGTGTCGCCGTGTGTCCGCAACATGGCGTCACACGCAACGAGTTGCTAATGCGAGCCGATACCGCGCTGTATGCGGCCAAAATGGCAGGACGCAACCGCGCCCTGGTCGCGCTCGGCGATTAATCGAATCAGAAAGTTAGCGATCGGTGCTGGCATCAATATGCACATCAAGCCGATAGCTCAGCTCGACCAGCAGGCGCGATGGGACGGGACGACCGCCGAGCATGGCTGGATCAAAGTGCATGCCATCAAATGCGGCCAACGCCGAAGCGGCGAACCCCGCGCTCGCCGCGAGCAGGTGTAGCGCATCGATGCCGCCTTGCGCATCAATCAAAATCTCCACCAGCACCAGCCCGTGTTCGCGCCGCTTGAAAGCCTGCGGCGGATAAACAGGTAGCAGGTCCGCCAGTGCACGAACCCGCTGATCAACCTGCTGCGCGCCCCAATACCCAGGCTCACCAACCGCCTCCTGCGGCAACTCGTCAGGCATGACTTCACGAATGTCGACCACCGGTTGCGCAGGCAGAAGTGACAGTGGGGATACCGCAGATACCGCAGACGCCAACGCAGGAGCGCTCGACATCGCCGGCACCCACGCTGACTCGGGAGGCGGATCAGACGTCGCCGGCATCGGAGTCGCAATCAGGTGCACCATCAACGCATCGCGCGGAACCGGAAGACGTGGTGGCATGCGCGTAGTAAGCAGTAACCAGAAGCCGCAGTGCAAACCGATGACGACCAGCACCGCCGGCGTGGTGACGCATCGAAGACCCATTGCGTTCATCCCCACGTTACCAGCAATACGCCAGATCGGATGAGCCGGACACGGTCTGCGTCCCCAGCTGGTCGTAGGTCAATGTGCCGCACTTCCCATCGGTAAATAACGGCACGGCCGTAATCACATACGTGTCAGCAACCGGACTGGTCACCTTGATGTCGTAGTTCGTGCTGATTGCCTTCAGCGGAACGGAGTACGTATTATTAAGGGTATAAAAACGCTCCTGCAGCGAGGCCGTCTGCAGGATGGCCGACTTGCCTTCCGCCCGTCGCGACTTGTTGACCTGCTCGACATAGGAGGGATAGGCGATGGCCGTCAGAATCGCCACCACCGCCACGGTGATCATCAGCTCGATCAATGTGAAGCCATTGCGGTTGGGTCCTGTCATCACGCCTCCTGATAGGTTATCGATGGTGATCGACTAGCGCATGATTTCGCGCCACGACAACCGGCCGCTGGAACTGGCCCCATTTTCAAGCACGCTTTCAACGACGCCTTTCGAGCCTGACATGACTTTGTATTCGCGTTTTGGCTCGGCGCTCAAAATGACCGGTGCCGACGGAATGCCCACCGTCGAGCGCCTGCCACTGACCGGGATGGCGTCGGCGTTGGCGCTGGTCTTCAGGTAATCGGCGCTGGAAAATTGCTTGTCATTGTTGACATCAAACGGGGTAATCGCCAGGCGACTGCCACTCACGGCATCAAGCTCCATCAACCAACCGTCACCACCGAAAGAACACGCCGACGGGGAAGGAATAGCGGTCGTAAAAATGACGCGTCCGGAACGGATAACCGGATTGAAAATGACCCGCTCACCTTGCGGCAGCGTCGTCGATGGCGTCTGCAAATCGAGGTACCAGCCTTTCTGGGCAGGATAACTGACCAGATTATTCGACGTCAGGCGATACGCCGTCAGATCGGCGCTGTTTGCAGTGACCTCGGCGAGTATGGTTTGCCTGACCAGCACCGAGCGATCAGTCACTTTGGTTGCTCCGGCCATGCCGTCCTGATCCCATATGCCATAGAAAGTTTGTGAAGACGTATCCCCGGTATCAACAAGTTGCAGATAGCGTCCCGTACCGAAGGTCACCATATAACCACCTGCAGGATTGCGAGTGACATCGGGAGCAGAGGTAATTGGCTGGGCATCACCACTGGCCGACCTGGCTGTATAGAGCAACTGCGCGCCTCCCCAGGTCGACGGGTCGGGATTGCCAAGTGAAAACTTCCACATATTGCCAAACAGGTCACCGGCATACACGGCATCGACCATGCCATTGCCGTCGAAATCGGCGGGTAACGGCTCGGACAACCCGTTCGGCGTGTCCACTGAACCGATGGTACCGGTCGCGGTATCGGTGGCAAGCTTCAGGTAATCGACTCCTTTTACCCAGGTTTTTTTACCGGCGGGCCGGTCCAGAAACACGATGTACAAAAACGCCTTGCCGCTCGATTTGCTGTTGTAGCCATTGCCGAAGACCGCCGCCCACCGATTGTTGGCCATTCTGACAATGGCTGGCTGACCGAACGTATAACCAAGATCCGCATCGACCGCATCGGTGAATTCCCATTGAACGAGGTTCGCGGCACTGTTTGCTGCGTCACTGAAGTTGCCGGGATCGGTCACATCCAGTGCGAATACGCTGGGACCGCCACCGGCCAGCGTGCCAACCAGAAAGGTTTTCCACGTACCGTTGACCTTGGCATCACGCACGATTGGCGACCCGTCGACCAGATACTTGTGGACAAATCCCTGATCCGGCAGCCGCGACAGCGCCGACATCAACCGGGATGGGACAAACGCCAGTTTTTCAGTGCCGTCGATAGCCGAAAAACCATGCAGCATGCCATCGTTGCTGCCCACGTAGACCATCGGCGTGCGCGATGCCACCGACGCA
>CANFED010000272.1 GCA_947445995.1 Oxalobacteraceae bacterium
CCTTGTCCCCCGAGCTTCGCACCCCGCAGTTACCCGCGACGCACGTCAGGGGTGGCTACGTCCGACGGAACGGACGGTTCTCTAGTTGATTTCCATAGTTGAAATTCTCCTTGAACAATTGAAACAACGACTTTGCGAGTCGCACTCAACCGAAGTAAATCTGTATAAAAAACGAAGTAAAAGTGTATACAGGTTGACGGAATGTCGGTTGTCACAAGCCGACTTATTTAAAAACAATCACTTACACCGATTTGCGAAGTAATTGTGTGAAAAACTGAATGTCATTCGACATCTTTCTACTTAGACATTAAACAAATGTGCAAGGTGCCGCTCGAAAACGCCAGGTATGCCGCTCCAATTCCTTCGTGTCGAGCAAATCGATGCAATCAAGCCAGTCCTTCCAAGTCGCGACCAAGGCATCTTCGAACGCCAACATGGTGATGTCGATGTCGTCATTGTCACTCGCACATTGGCTTGCCTCCCACTCCGCAATTCCATAAAGTGGCAGGCAGTGGGAGCGCCTCAGTAGGTACGGGTTGGAACATCCTTGCCACGTCATGCGCCAGTAGAGAAAAGCGAGCACCTGCGGATTTGGCGCCGCTTCAACCGGCTGTCCGCGGATCACACTGCGGTACCAATGTCGCGAATGGCCATGGCATTGCTGCCAGAACCGATTTGTCTGCTTCCAGTAGCACATCTCCAGGCACCTGGTCTGCATGCCGGAGAACCAACGTCCACGTGCCATCGGCGAGAGCCAATCGCGTGTTGATCTGCGCGGAACGATCGCCCGCATTTGATCCCTGCGAACGGTGCAGCCAAATTGATCGGTATCGATCGCGCCATCCACTTCGTACAGCACTGGCAAGGTAATACGCCGTCGCAGAAATGGCAACCAGCGCGCGATTTGCTCAAGGCTGCGCGCCGAAATCACGCTTGCCACTGGTTGGCCGCCTACCGATACCGGTAACTGCGGCTTGCGGCAAGTCGGACAATTGATCGGTCCGAACACCATCGAATTTCCTAGCCTGTAAGTGAGTAGTTCATCGCAATGACAGCAACGATCACGTAACGGTAAACCGTGCAGCGGACAATGTGCAAATGGCCGCAACTGATGGACGATGAAGTGATGGCCCTGCATTGAACAGGCTCGACAAAGCCGTAACCTGTCGTGCATGAGAGGGCGTAGGCATTTCAACGCGCCACCTAAAAAGGCACTCCGGATTTGATCTGGTGGAAATCCCAATGCCCTACCAAGTGCTTGTGCGACGCGCGGCATTTGATCGGGCAAGAGTGGATATTTGTTGGTGGCCGAGATGCCTAGGAGCGCAGAGACTTCGTGTGCTGACAATGCGTTTGCGGCGGCGAGTTTGGCCGCCAACGCCCACGCTGATTCGTATGGCGCAAACAAATGCATCGCCAACTTCGGCCGTGTGACTACCTTGATGCCACCAGTAGGGACAATGAGCAAGGGAAGAGGCATCGGCGCGTCGACGTCAACGTCCCAGTCCGCGAGCATTGCGCTCGACAGCCTGTTCCGAGGCGACATAGCCACAATGCTGCACGACCTTGGTCCAGTGGCCTTCGGCCAATTGAAAGTCGATCGCATCTTGCAGGAGGCCATCAAGCAGAACGGCCTCGACTGCGCGCGAGAAATATTCCATCGGAATCTCGACCGCACCGGCTAGGCCAGCGTGTTGGTGGGCCTGAGAAAAAGCATTCCACAGGAAGTCCGCACTCATTTCCAATCGTAAGCCAGATTCAAAAGCGTAAGGGTAGTAGTAGCGTGTGAAAGTCCAACCGCTGCCGACCGGGTACTCGTGCTCATCGTAACTCTTGAGGCAGGTCGCAGCATCAACTGCGCTGCGGACGCCCCGAAAACGCAAGGTCTCCACCATGAAGCGCTTGACGATGTGGTTGTCGCCCGACTCCTGAAAACGTGCCCGTTGGTCGCAGAGCCGTTCCTGGCCAACGAGAAAAGTCGTCAAGCGCACACCGCACTGGGCGAGTTCGTCATGGACATCGCGTAGCCACTCATATTCGTGCAGGCAATAGCGTTGTGCCTCGTCGCAAAAGAAGACGATCAAAGAACTACCTTGGGCTTCCGCGATATCGCGCAGCCGATCGTGCAGTGCTCTGCGCTTGCCTGAATTTCGGCCACTGTCGGGTGCTGGATGGCGAACCGAGCGTAACAACCTGGTAAAAAATGCGCCCTCGCTGCGGCTGGCCTTGTGCTCGGACTGCACGTGAAATGTTGGGATTTCCGGCCGCTCCCGATGAATCAGTATTCGCAGATATTCGATCGCATAGGTCTTGCCGAGCCTGCTCTCGCCATAGATCAGCGCGCCTGGGATGCGGTATTGCAGGCACCTGGATACCAACAGCCAACAGTCCTCAATGGCCGTCGTGGCGACGCGATAGGTGCGGTTGTTCAAGGGATGTCGTTCCGTCGCGATGGGTCGCGCGATCACCTTCTTATCGCTTGCGGATTTTGCTTTTTCCTTGGCCATGGTTAGCGCGAAAACACTTGCCCCGAGCCGATGGTGAGCCGCTTCCCCTTAACTGGGCTCTTGGGTTTTGTCGCTTCCGCTGCAGTGACTTTGACGGGCGCGCTTGTAGCGTCAGCCTTCGCTTTATCGGCTGGACCAGGCGGCGCCTTCGGCGCTGGAGCGGCGTCGGTAATTGCGCGCCGCGCTATTTCTGCTTTGCTGGCCGAACGGCGCCGCTTGGTCGCGCTCTTGCGCAGGTGTTCGAGATAGCACTGGACTGGATCCTCGTTATGCTGGACGCGAAATTTGCGCGCCCGCACGAGGGCCAAGATTTCCTTGCGCATGCGCAGAGTATGGGCTGTAAATCGCCAGGCCGCCTGGACCTCGACCACGCAGAGTTCTCGCCCAGTTGCATCGAATACGCGCAGCGCACGAACGTCCTCGGCGTCAAAATAGAGTCGCACTGGTTTACCAATCAAGTCTGCCCGTCCGGCCAGATTGTGGCTCGTGTAGCGCGCACCGAAGAAATGAATATAGGGTCGTACACCCTTGGTGATACTGCCACGTACGTGCCCCTCATGCTCGTGTTGGAGCAGACACAGATTGCGTCGCATGGGTTCGGCTAACCAGCGTAAGGCAATCTGTTTTTCACGCAAATAGTAACCAAGCATTTCCAGTGGCGAACGACCACCAAGGCTATTGTGCGCAGCGGCGTTGTAGTTGGCGATGGCCACTGCGGTCAATTCCATCAATTCGTCGAGCCGCACAACGGCCGGAGCGGTGGCTGTAAGCTCCGCAATACGTCGGCGCGGATCTGCGACGCCGGCACCAGTAGATCCAGGCAAACGATGGGATAAAACCGATGCCAATGTGCCGAAAAAGCGTTCAATATGGGGGCGTTCATTGGGACGATAGGCGGGGCCAGCATGGGCACCACAACCGACAATTTCGGTGAGTACACGTAAAGTGTCCTCAGCGAGATTGGCTTGGGCATTGTCAAAGCGAAACCAGTTCCATACAGCGTAGCCAAGTTCCGGGAAACGTTCTGACGGCATTCCGGCACCTGGCGCATAACACAGACCAGGAATCGTCAGCTTTGGTGTGCGCCACGGAACGAGGGTACGCTCCACCGTCTTGAGCACGTCAAATCGGCTGTATTCTGGTTCGAGTACGATGTGGTAGCCCAATACTGCTCGGCTACAAATGTCGATGATTGTGAGAAGCCAGACGCGATCAATTTCGAACGATTCCTCGACGCCGGCAACGCGTTCAAAGACAATACGAAGCCGTACATCGACATGGTGGCCATCGAATTCGACGGCATCAAGCGGAATGGCGGCAACTAATGGCAGACCATCGGAGTTCGGTCGCACACCCCCGGAGCGCTTTTGCGTAAGTGCTGCTCGTGCAGCCTGTTCAAATGTGCGCGCTGCGATGGACTTAACTGCCACCGCCAAGCTACGGACACCTTGCTCAGCCTGTCCCAAGGGATAGTCCCGTTCTGTCAAGCCAAGATCCAGACAAAGTTGGCGAAAGCGTTTGTGCAACGCACTTAGACCACCAACAACTAGCCCTTTCGATCCTTCTCTTAACACTACATGGTGTGCTTGCAGCTCATTGACAATCAAGGCCTCCAGTTCCGGGTGACGTTCCAGCAAGTGGTGGAATGCGCCCGCCTTGCCGGCCCTACCAGATCGAACGATCTTCGCCAAGCGTCGGTACGACTTGACGCGTTCGTAAGGGATAAGCGCGCGAAAACCCTGCAGGCGCCCATCAGCATGGGTCTGGAGGCAGCGCTCGTAGAGCCTGCGCACGGTCCCGAAATTGACTCCGGTGGCCGCCTCAATCGCCCGCAGCGGCTCGCGCCGACAATACCGCCGCACGGCTTCTTCGCGGGCGCGAAAAATTTCTTGCTGCGCGACGGAGAGAGTGGGCCAAGCCACGATCGGCCACAATGCCGGATCGGCGCGATCAGTTACGACGGCGCGGTGCTGACCAATCATGTCGGTGCCCTCCTTAACACCATCGCAGGACCCAATGGCTGATCGCGTAACGATTCCGCCTTGATTCGTCCTTTGTGTAGCAACATGAATGCGGCGGTGCGGACGAGCACGATGTCATTCGGTTGAAAGTCCCGTTCGATTTGCCCGAGCGTGGGCGCGTTCGATGTTGCGCGCTCGACGTCGGCCAATAACTTTTCACTTACAAAGCATTCGTTCGAAGAGAGATACGGCAGGATGCGCATCCAGTTCTCGATCCATACCTTGTGAGAGGCAAGACTTTGGCCGTGTACATATCGGACACTGATGTCGTGGTCTGGACTGAGGGCACCAGCCCGCGCTGGTTGAAGCTTGGACGTGACAACCCAGCACATTTCACGTCGCCCGACCTTGACCCAAAAATCGACAAGTTGCTGACCTTTGTCGTGGCACCAAAACGCAGGGCGTTCGCAATAGGCGATCACACGAGGATTGCTTTCTAGGAGCGCCCAAAGGCGAACTTGGAATGGGTCGAAGAGCGTCATTCGCCGCTTTAGTTTCGGTGCCCAAAACTCAAAGCGCGGCGCGCCCTTCGGGCGCTCGCTGGCAGTCGGATTCGTGAAGTGAGAGTGAGAAATGCTAGGCGCCATGTGAGTCTCCGCCGGTTTTTAAACAATTTAGCACTTTTACTTCGTATTTCAAGGATGTCGCAACTTTACTTCGCTCGCATGCGAAGTAAAGGTGTATACGCTGGAAGCGCGGATGCAGGGAAATCAATGACTTACTGAGGGTAGCGTGTATACACAATTACTTCGATTGAGTGCGACTCGCAAAGTCGTTGTTTCAATTGTTCAAGGAGAATTTCAACTATGGAAATCAACTAGAGAACCGTCCGTTCCGTCGGACGTAGCCACCCCTGACGTGCGTCGCGGGTAACTGCGGGGTGCGAAGCTCGGGGGACAAGG
>CANFED010000273.1 GCA_947445995.1 Oxalobacteraceae bacterium
GACAGCGCGCGCACCAGCAAATCGATGTCGGTTTCTGCGACCGCTTTGCCGCTAGACGACACATACGCCGCCGGCTTGGCCACGAAGGCCACCTTCGGCGTGTGCTGGCGCTTGGCTGCGTCGTCGATGTGCCGGATCAGGCCCATGCGCACGGCTCCGTAGGCGCGGATGGTTTCGAACGTTGCCAGTGCCTTGGCGTCGCCATTGATTGCGCCCTGTAGTTCGGTACCCGTGTAGCCGAGCGCGTCGGCATTGACAAAAATGGTGGGGATGCCGGCGTTGATCATCGTCACCGTGAAGGTGCCGACGCCGGGCACCTCCAGTTGATCGACCACGTTCCCGGTCGGGAACATCGCGCCACCTGCGCCTTCTTCATCGGCGGCCGGGTCCATGAATTCGAGCTGCACTTCGGCCGCCGGAAAGGTCACGCCATCGAGTTCGAAGTCACCGGTTTCCTGCACTTCGCCGTTGGTCATCGGTACGTGCGCGATGATGCTCTTGCCGATATTGGCTTGCCAGATGCGGATGATGGCGATGCCGTCCTTAGGCACGCGACTCGCATGAACCAGTCCGCTGCTAATCGCAAACGCACCGACGGCGGCTGACAGGTTGCCGCAGTTGCCGCTCCAGTCGACGAACGCCTTGTCGATGGCGACCTGGCCGAACAGGTAATCGACATCATGTTCGGGCTTGCTGCTCTTGGACAGGATGACGGTCTTGCTGGTGCTGGACGTGGCCGCACCCATGCCGTCGATTTGCTTGCCGTACGGGTCGGGACTGCCGATGACGCGCATGAGCAGCGCATCGCGTGCCGCGCCGGGGACCTGGGCGGCAACGGGCAAATCCTGCAAGCGGAAGAACACGCCTTTGCTGGTGCCACCGCGCATGTAGGTGGCGGGGATTTTGATTTGGGGGGGGTGGAACATGGGAATGGACTCCTGTAAAAAAACAAACGAGGTGCGCGCGCGTGGGCTCAACGGCGAGCCCACCCTACCGAACGGTGCGGTGAAATCGTAGGGTGGGCACAGCTTCACCGTGCCCACGCGCGCGCATTACCTCCGCGTCAACCAGCCATCAAGCCGCTTTGGTCGACTCAAGAAAGTCCTGCGCAAAGCGCTGCAACACGCCGCCGGCTTCGTAAATGGCGACTTCTTCGCCGGTGTCGAGACGACAGGTCACCGGCACCTCGACCCGTTCGCCATTCTTGCGCGTAATCACCAGCGTCATCGTGCTGCGCGGTGTACGGTCGCCGATGACATCGAAAGTTTCGGTGCCATCAATGGCCAAGGTCAGGCGATTCACACCAGCCTTGAACTCCAGCGGTAACACGCCCATGCCAACCAGATTGGTCCGGTGAATCCGCTCGAAGCCTTCGGCCGCAATCGCTTCCACACCGGCCAGACGCACGCCCTTGGCTGCCCAGTCACGCGACGAACCCTGACCATAGTCGGCACCGGCAATGATGATCAGCGGCTGCTTGCGTTCCATGTAGGTTTCGATCGCTTCCCACATGCGGGTGACCTGGCCTTCGGGTTCGATGCGGGCCAGCGAACCGGCCTTGACCTTGCCGTTCTCAATGACCATTTCATTCTTCAGCGTCGGATTGGCGAAGGTCGCGCGCTGCGCCGTCAGGTGATCGCCGCGATGCGTGGCGTACGAATTGAAGTCGACTTCCGGCAAGCCCATTTTTGCCAGATACGCACCGGCGGCGCTGTCGAGCATGATGGCGTTCGATGGCGACAAATGGTCGGTAGTGATGTTGTCACCAAGGACCGCCAGCGGACGCATGCCCTTCAGCGTGCGCTCTCCTGCCAGCGCGCCCTCCCAGTAAGGCGGACGGCGGATGTAGGTGGTGGTCGGCCGCCAGTCATACAGCGGACTGACCTTCACGCCGTCATCGGCCTGCCGCGCGAACATCGGCGTGTAGACCTTGCGGAACTGTTCCGGCTTGACACTGGCAGCAACGATGGCGTCGATCTCTTCATCGAGTGGCCAGATGTCGGCCAGCAGGACCGGCTTGCCCTCCTGATCCAGACCGAGCACGTCTTTTTCGATATCAAAACGGATGGTGCCGGCAATCGCGTAAGCCACCACCAGTGGTGGCGACGCCAGAAATGCCTGCTTCGCATACGGATGAATCCGACCATCGAAATTGCGGTTGCCCGACAACACGGCGGTGGCGTAGAGGTCGCGGGCGATCAGCTCTTCCTGAATCACCGGATCAAGTGCGCCGCTCATGCCGTTGCAGGTCGTGCAGGCAAAGGCGACGACGCCGAAGCCGAGGGTTTCCAGTTCGGGCAGCAGCTTGGCATCTTCCAGATACAAGGCGACCGTTTTCGAGCCGGGAGCCAGCGAACTTTTTACCCACGGCTTGCGGGTCAGGCCGCGCCGGTTGGCATTGCGTGCCAGCAGACCGGCGGCAATCATGTTGCGCGGATTGCTGGTGTTGGTGCAACTGGTGATGGCGGCGATGATCACGGCACCGTCCGGCATCAGCCCCGGCTCGTTCTCGACCTTGCCGGCGATGCCGCGTGCAGCCAGTTCCGAAGTCGGAACGCGCTTGTGCGGATTGGACGGACCGGCCATGTTGCGCACGACAGTGCTGAGGTCAAAATGCAAGACCCGCTCGTACTTCACGTCGGTCAGCGTGTCAGCCCACAGGCC
The DNA here is from genome assembly GCA_947445995.1 of Oxalobacteraceae bacterium. Classification (GTDB taxonomy): domain Bacteria; phylum Pseudomonadota; class Gammaproteobacteria; order Burkholderiales; family Burkholderiaceae_D; genus Actimicrobium. The sequence continues at coordinate 2,665 of CANFED010000273.1, forward strand.
GGTTTCGCGCGCATAGATTTCGACCAGCTTGACCAGTTCGTCGTCGCGGCCGGTCAGCTTCAGGTACTTGATGGTTTGCGCATCGATGTAGAACATCGCTGCGGTGGAGCCGTATTCCGGTGCCATGTTCGAAATCGTGGCGCGGTCACCCAGCGTCAGGTGCGCCGCACCGGCACCAAAAAATTCGAGGTACGACGACACGACTTTGGAGTTGCGCAAAAACTCGGTCAGCGCCAGCACCGTATCGGTAGCAGTCATACCCGGCTGTGGCTTGCCGGTCAGCTCGACACCGATGATGTCCGGCAGACGCATGTAGGACGCGCGTCCCAGCATCACGCTTTCGGCTTCGAGACCACCGACGCCGATGGCCAGCACGCCCAGTGCATCGACCATCGGGGTGTGCGAGTCGGTCCCGACCAGCGTGTCCGGGAAGGCCACGTTGTCCTTGACCTGCACCACCGGGCTCATGCTTTCGAGATTGATCTGATGCAGGATGCCGTTACCCGACGGGATCACGTCGACGTTCTTGAACGCCTTCTTGGTCCAGTCGATGAAATGGAAACGGTCGTCGTTGCGACGGTCTTCGATGGCGCGGTTCTTTGCGAAGGCATCCTTGTCGAAGCCACCGAATTCCACCGCCAGCGAGTGGTCAACCACCAGCTGCGTCGGCACGACCGGATTGACCAGCGCAGGGTCACCGCCTTCGGCAGCAATCGCATCGCGCAGACCCGCCAGGTCGACCAGTGCAGTCTGGCCGAGGATGTCATGGCAAACCACGCGGGCCGGAAACCACGGAAAATCCAGGTCCTGCTTGCGCTCGATCAGTTGCAACAGCGACGCCCTGAGCGTCGCCGGGTCGCAGCGGCGAACCAGGTTCTCAGCCAGCACGCGCGAGGTGTACGGCAGCGTGGCGTAAGCGCCGGGTGTGATGGCATCGACCGCGGCGCGGGTGTCAAAGTAATCGAGCTTGGTGCCCGGAAGGGATTTGCGGTATTCGCTATTCATGGCGTCCTTTGATGAAGGTGTGGAAGCGCTAACTCGTTCTTACTTGCGCTTGCTGATCGGCACAAAAGCCAGATCATCAGGGCCGACATAGTTGGCGCTCGGGCGAATGATCTTGTTGTCGATGCGTTGTTCGATGATATGCGCGGCCCAGCCGGAGGTCCGTGCGATGACGAACAATGGCGTGAACATCGCCGTCGGTACGCCCATCATGTGGTACGACACGGCCGAGAACCAGTCGAGGTTAGGGAACATCCGCTTGGCTTCCCACATCACGGTTTCGAGGCGCTCGGCGATGTCGAACATCTTGGTCGAGCCTTCTTCGATCGACAGTGCTCGGGCGACATCCTTGATGACCTTGTTGCGCGGGTCCGAGACGGTGTAGACCGGATGACCGAAACCGATCACGACTTCCTTGTTGTCGACGCGGCGACGGATGTCGGCTTCGGCTTCATCGGGATTGTCGTAGCGCTTCTGGATTTCGAACGCGACTTCATTGGCGCCACCATGCTTGGGTCCGCGCAATGCACCGATCCCGCCGGTGATTGCGGAGAACATGTCGGAACCCGTACCGGCGACGACGCGGGCAGCAAAGGTCGAGGCATTGAACTCGTGCTCGGCATACAGGATCAGCGAGGTGTGCATCGCTTTTTCCCACGCTTCGGATGGCTTCTTGCCGTGCAGCAGATGCAGGAAATGCGCACCGATGGATTCGTCATCGGTCTGTGTTTCGATGCGTTTGCCATTGCTGCTGTAGTGATACCAGTACAGCAGCATCGAGCCCAGCGAAGCCATCAACCGGTCCGCGATATCGCGTGCGCCGGGGGTGTTGTGATCGTCTTTTTCCGGCAGGATGCAACCCATTGCGGAGACGCCGGTGCGCATCACATCCATCGGATGCGACGACGCCGGCAACGCTTCCAGCACCAGCTTCACATTGGCAGGCAAACCGCGCAGGGCTTTCAGTTTGGTCTTGTAGGCATGCAGCTCGGCGCTGGTCGGCAGTTTGCCGTGTACCAGCAAATGCGCGATCTCTTCAAATTCGCAGGTGTCGGCGATATCAAGGATGTCGTAGCCGCGATAGTGCAAGTCATTGCCGGTCTTGCCGACTGTGCACAACGCGGTATTGCCGGCGGTGACGCCGGACAGCGCGACGGATTTTTTCGGCTTGAAAGCAGGTACGGATTCGATCATGGTGTGTCTCCCTTGTTGGCTTGTCGCCGGATATTTGATGGATTATTTTTTGGCGTTCTGTGCAGCGAACAGTGCATCGAGCTTGTCTTCGTACGAGTAATAATCGATGCGGTCGTAAAGTTCCTTGCGGGTCTGCATCGTGTCGACGACAGCTTGCTGCGAGCCATCGCGGCGGATCGCGGTGTAGACGTTTTCGGCGGCCTTGTTCATCGCGCGAAAAGCCGACAGCGGATACAGCACCAGGCCAACGTCAGCCGACTTCAGTTCGTCGACGGTGAACAGCGGCGTGGCACCGAACTCGGTGATGTTGGCCAGTACCGGCACCTTGACGGCGGCGGCGAACTGCTTGTACATCGCCAGTTCGGTAATGGCTTCCGGGAAGATCATGTCGGCACCGGCTTCGACGCAGGCGATCGCGCGTTCGAGCGCAGCGTCGAGGCCTTCGACGGCCAGCGCATCGGTGCGCGCCATGATCACGAAATTCTCGTCGGTACGGGCATCGACGGCGGCCTTGATGCGATCGACCATTTCTTGC
>CANFED010000274.1 GCA_947445995.1 Oxalobacteraceae bacterium
CCGACCAGCAGTGGCGCGATATGCGTGTCGATATTGACCTTGATGCTCTCCGGACTTTCATCACCGTAATTAAGGCCGCCGATGGTGGTGGCTTCACCCCAACCTTCAATGCCATCGTCACAAGCCACATGTACCAGCACCATGGTTTGCGCATGCATCGTCGCCACGGACATCTTGTGAGGACGGATGGTCGGGATATCGACGAGGATGGTTTCAATCGAAGTGATCATATTTTTTTCGTATAATTGCTCGGGTGAACATCACAATACGCTGGCTGTTTTAGGCCGTCCAAGACTGAATTAGTAGGTTTTCCATACTCGAAAGGTATGAATATGGAATTGCGTCATTTGCGCTATTTTGTCGCCGTTGCGGAAGAAAAAAACTTCACGCGCGCCGCCGAGCGACTGTGCATGGCCCAGCCGCCGTTGAGCCGGCAAATTCAACAACTCGAAGAAGAATTGGGCACAATCTTGTTTGCCCGCGATGCGCGTCCGCTCAAGTTGACCGAGGCCGGCGAGTTTTTTTACGCCCATGCGCAACAGCTGCTGGCCCGTACCGTCGACCTGAAAGCGATGACGCAGCGGGTCGGGAAAATCGAGCGCACGATGGCGATCGGCTTTGTCGCCTCGACGCTGTACGGCATGCTGCCAAAGATCATCCGGCGTTTCAAAAGCCTGTATCCATCGATCGAACTCGACCTGCACGAGATGACGACCATGGAACAGATCAAGGCCTTGAAAGAAGGCCGGATCGATGTTGGCTTCGGCCGCATCAAGCATGAGGATGCGAACGTGCGGCGCATCGTCTTGCGCGAGGAACGGCTGATGGCGGCGGTGCCGGTCGGGCATCCGTTGGCGCTTGCCGGCAACCCGGTCAGCCTCAAGGATCTGGTGATCGAAACACTGATCATTTATCCGAAGGCTCCGCGACCGAGTTACGCCGATCAGGTACTGGAGGCGTTCCGGGATCGCGCGCTGGTACCCGGAAAAATACGCGAAGTCCGGGAGCTGCAGATTGCGCTGGGTCTGATTGCCGCCAGCGAAGGGATCGCCATCGTACCGAGCAGCCTGAAAAATTTGCAGCGCAACGACGTGGCCTATCTGGAACTTAACGAACGCAACGCCGTCTCGCCGGTGATCATGAGTGTGCGTCTGATGGATCAGTCAGAAGACCTGCAATTCCTGCTGGCGCTGATTTACGATTTGTATGACGAAGAGAAGGTGCCGCACATCAAGGAGGTGCTGTAATCCGGCATCAATGACGATGTGCGGCGACGGTCAGGTGTGCAAAAAATCGACCAGCGTTTGCGTGAAAGCCGTCCCGGCTTCGATATTGGAAATGTGTGACGCAGGCAGCACGACCATCCGCGCACCGGCAATCCGTTGCTGCAAATAGGTCGCATCGGCTACGGTCGTCACCGGATCATCGTGTCCGGCGATGATCAATGTGGCATTCGGTATCACGTGGATTTCGTCGCGATAATCTGCCTCTGCCAGCGCCTCGCAACAACTGGCATAGCCCTCGGCATTGCCCGCACGCAGACCGGCAACGAGGCTGGCCACTTGCTCGGGTTGTTGCGCGATGAATGCCGGCGTAAACCAGCGCGCGCCCGCACCGTCGGCAATGGCATCGAGGCCGCCGGCTCTGACCGCAGCGGCCCGTGCCAGCCATGCTTCGCTGCTGCCAATTTTTGCTGCGCTATTGGCAATCACCAGCTTGTCGATCCGGTCGGAAGCATGCAACCCCATCCACTGCGCGGTCATGCCACCCATCGAGATACCGCAAAAATGAGCGCGCTCGATGTCAAGCGCATCGAGCACGGCGAGCACGTCGCCACCCAGTTGTGCCACCCGGTACGGGCCAGGCGGACAGTCTGACTGACCATGCCCGCGCGCGTCATAGCGGATCACATGAAAATAAGGACTGAGTGCCTTGGCCTGCGCCTGCCACATCGTGTGATCCGTGCCGAGCGAATTCGACAAGATCAGGCCGGGCAGGGCAGGATCGCCGTCGGTCGTGTAAAAAACAGGGGTGTGGTTACTGCGTGCAATCGGCATGATGATTTCCCTGTGCAATGAGTGATTGGCTATCCGGCAGATCAGACCCGCTCGATGATCAGCGCGATGCCCTGACCCACGCCAATGCACATCGTGCACAGCGCGTAACGGCCTTTGTTGCGGATCAGTTGATACATCGCCGTCGTGACCAGTCGCGCGCCGGATGCGCCCAGCGGATGGCCGAGCGCAATCGCGCCGCCATTCGGATTGACGTGCGGCGCATCGTCGGGCAAGCCGACATCGCGCATTACGGCCAGCGCCTGTGCCGCAAAAGCTTCGTTGAGTTCGATGACATCCATCTGCGCCAGCGTCAGATTGGCCTTGGCCAGCACCTTGCGAATTGCTGGTGCCGGCCCGAATCCCATGATGCGCGGCGCAACGCCGGCGGCGGCCACGGCGACGATGCGTGCCCTGGGCGTCAAGCCGTGCTGCGCCACGCCCTGGCCCGATGCCAGCAGCAACGCGCAGGCACCGTCATTGATGCCGGAGGCGTTGCCGGCGGTGACGCTGCCATCCGGCCGAACGACACCTTTCAGGTTCGCCAGCGATGCCAGCGTGGTGGTGGCGCGCGGATGTTCATCGACGCGCACCACCGTCGGGTCGCCCTTGCGCTGGGCGATGCTGACCGCGATGAGCTCGTCGTCAAACCAGCCTTGTTGCTGCGCCTGCGCGACACGCAACTGGCTGTTCAACGCAAACCGGTCCTGATCGGCACGCGAGATATTAAATTCCCGCGCCACGTTCTCGGCCGTTTCGGGCATCGAATCAACACCGTACAGTGCTTTCATCGCTGGATTGACGAAGCGCCAGCCTATCGTCGTATCCTCGATTGACGTGTTGCGTGCAAAGGCCGCATCAGCCTTGCCCATCACGAACGGCGCGCGCGACATGCTCTCGACGCCACCGGCAATCATCAGGTCGCAACTGCCCGCCTTGATCGCATTGGCGGCGATTCCCAGCGCATCGAGACTCGATCCGCACAAGCGGTTGACCGTGCTGCCCGGCACATCAGGTGGCAAGCCGGCCAGCAAACTGGCCATGCGGGCGACATTGCGATTGTCTTCGCCGGCCTGGTTGGCACAACCGACAATGACGTCATCGACGCGACTCCAGTCGACACCCGGATGGCGGGCCATCAGCGCCTTGATTGGCAACGCGGCCAGATCGTCGGTACGCAGACTCGACAGGGCACCGCCATAGCGGCCGAATGGCGTGCGTAGTGCATCGCACAGGTAGGCATTGTTCATGGTTTTCTTTCGGATTCGAGGTAATGATTCAGCGCAAATTCGACGCAAATTCAGCGCAGATTCAACGCAGATTCGTGCCGTCAGCCAGCACGGCACCGGTCAATGCCTGCAATTGTTCGAAGCGCAGCCCGGCCACCATTTCGCGCACCACCAGACCTTGCGGAGTGACGTCGATGACCGCCAGATCGGTGTAGATGCGATCGACGCAACCGATACCGGTCAGCGGATACGTGCAGCGTTCGACGATCTTGGCCTCACCGGACTTGGTCACCTGTTCCATCATTACGAAGACGTTCTTCGCGCCGATCGCCAGGTCCATCGCACCGCCGACTGCCGGAATCGCCTTCGCTGCGCCGGTGTGCCAGTTGGCCAGGTCGCCATTGGCCGCCACCTGAAACGCACCCAGCACGCAAATGTCGATATGACCGCCGCGCATCATTGCAAACGAGTCACCGTGATGAAAGTAGCTACCGCCGGTGCGCAGCGTGACAAATTCCTTGCCCGCATTGATCAGCTCCGGATCGCGATCCGCTTCTGCCGGTGCCGGTCCCATGCCAAGCACGCCGTTTTCGCTATGCAGAAAAATATCCTTTTCCGGGTCCAGGTAATTGGCGATTTTGGTGGGCAAGCCAATGCCGAGATTGACGGTGGAACCCTCGGCGATGTCGCGGGCAACGCGCTGTGCCATCTGGTCGCGCGTCAAAGGCTGGTAGTTGGTCGTGCTGCTCATGTTACTCATGGGTTCGGTCCTGTCTGTGTCGATGGCACGGCGACGACATGCTGCACAAAAATGCCGGGCGTGACGATATGCTCGGGATCGAGTTCGCCCAGCGCGACGATCTGCTGCACTTGCGCAATCGTGCAGGTGGCGGCGGCGGCCATGATCGGTCCGAAATTACGTGCGCTTTTTCGATAAACCAGGTTGCCCCAGCGATCACCCTTGTGTGCCTTGATCAGCGCGAAGTCGGCGTGAATCGGATATTCGAGTACGTAGTCGCGCCCGTTGATGTGGCGCGTTTCCTTGCCTTCAGCCAGCAAGGTGCCGTAGCCAGTGGGCGTGAAGATCGCTCCCAGGCCAGCTCCGGCCGCCTGTATGCAGGCCGCCAGATTACCTTGTGGCACCAGCTGCAATTCGATCTTGCCTGCGTGGTAGAGCGCGTCGAATTCGTAGGAGTCGGCCTGGCGTGGAAATGAACAAATGATTTTCTTGACCCGGCCCGCCTTCAACAAGGCGGCCAGTCCCCGATCGCCATTGCCGGCGTTGTTGTTGACGATGGTCAGGTCCCTGGCACCATGGGCGATCAATGCGTCGATCAATTCCGACGGTTGTCCGGCGCTGCCGAACCCGCCGATCATGATGGTGGCACCGTCGGGTATCTTGCCAACTGCGTCGGCAATGGACGCGTTCGTTTTATCGATCATGCGGGGAATCCTGTCCTTGTAGGTGTCTTTGACGTATTCATGCGATGCGTCGGCGTTCGGCACCGCATGCCAACGACGTCGGATCGAATCCAGGAAACCGAATCATATTTATTTTGTATCGATATCGTCTGGATCAGTACGTTATCCCGGTGCCTGATGGGCGTCCAACACTAGTTTGGTATCAGTTTGATACTTGGAGGGTATCGACATTGCGAAGTGGATGTGTACGGCGATGCGTACGGCGATGCGTACGGTCTCGTCATGCCAACCGGCCAGACGCAAAAAATGAAATCAAAGGTCAGGGTACTGACGATGCGGGGTTAGCGAACGATCAGGGGTAGCCCCTAGAACTAATTTACGCGTCGAGCGTGTCTGCTGCTTGTCCCATCTCGCCACCGACTATGCCGATACCGCCAAAGTTGAAATTGCTGACTACGGATCAATTTCAATCCTTCAATCCCAACCAGACTGCGTAGTTCTTCGGTTATTTCAACTTGCGAGTAGCCTGGCGGCGACCTGTCCCGCAGTTCAGAATTTCGCGTTGTACATCAGTGCAGCCAACGCGGCACCAATCAGTGGCCCGATCACCGGTATCCACGCGTAGCCCCAGTCACTGTCGCGCTTGCCGGGAATCGGGAGCAGGGCGTGC
>CANFED010000275.1 GCA_947445995.1 Oxalobacteraceae bacterium
GAACAAGGATGGCGATTTGCAGCATCTGCTGACCATCGAAGGCCTGCCCAAACGCATCGTCATGGATATCCTCGACACCGCACAATCGTTCGTCGGCATCAGCGATCGCGAAGTCAAGAAAGTCCCGCTGATGCGCGGCAAGAGCGTCTTCAACCTGTTTTTCGAGAACTCGACGCGCACCCGCACCACCTTCGAGATCGCTTCGAAGCGCTTGTCGGCCGATGTCATCAACCTCAACATCCAGGCTTCCAGCGCGACCAAGGGCGAATCGCTGCTCGACACCATCGACAACCTCGCCGCAATGCATGCCGACATGTTCGTGGTGCGCCACGCGTCCTCCGGCGCACCGCACCTGATCGCCCGCCATCTGGTCGAGACCGGCCAGTCGCATGTCCACGTCGTCAATGCCGGTGATGGCCGCCATGCCCATCCGACCCAGGGCTTGCTGGACATGTACACGATCCGGCACTACAAAAAAGACTTCACCAATTTGACGGTCGCCATCGTCGGCGACATCCTGCACAGCCGCGTGGCGCGCTCGGATATCCACGCGCTGACCACGCTGGGCGTACCGGAGATCCGCGCGATCGCGCCGCGCACGCTGCTGCCGACCGGGCTCGACCAGATGGGCGTGCGGGTTTTTACCGACATCAACGAAGGCTTGAAAGGGGTCGACGTGATCATCATGCTGCGCCTGCAAAACGAGCGCATGAGTGGCGCGCTGCTGCCGTCGGCGCAAGAGTTTTTCAAGAGCTACGGCCTGACGCCCGAGCGCCTTGCGCTGGCCAAGCCGGACGCCATCGTGATGCATCCGGGGCCGATGAACCGGGGTGTCGAAATCGATTCGGCAGTTGCCGACGGCAAGCAGGCCGTGATCCTGCCGCAAGTCACGTTTGGCATCGCAGTCCGGATGGCAGTCATGAGCATACTGGCGAGTAAATAAACCATGAAACTGCATATCCAGCACGGCCATCTGATCGATCCGGCCAACGGCATCGACGCACCGCATGACGTCTTTATTGATTCCGGCCTCATCGTCGGCATCGGCCGGCAACCGGACGGCTTCGAGCACGCCCGCATATTCGACGCCACCGGCCTGACTGTCGCACCCGGCCTGGTCGACCTGAGCGTGCGCTTGCGCGAGCCGGGTTACGAATACAAGGCCACCCTCGAATCCGAAATGCAGGCAGCCTTGCAGGGCGGCGTGACCAGTCTGGTCTGTCCGCCCGACACTGATCCGGTGCTCGACGAGCCCGGTCTGGTGGAAATGCTCAAGCACCGCGCCCGCATCCTGAACCAGTCGCATGTCTATCCGCTTGGTGCGCTGACGCGCGGCCTGAAAGGCCAGGCGCTGAGCGAAATGTACGAGCTGACCGAAGCCGGTTGCATCGGTTTTTCGCAAGCCGATGAACCGGTCCTCGACACCAACGTGCTGCTGCGCGCCTTGCAATACGCGCAGACCTTCGGCTACACGGTCTGGCTGCGGCCGCAAGACCCGCATCTCGGCATCCACGGTATCGCGCACAGCGGACCGATCGCTTCGCGGCTGGGCTTGTCGGGCGTGCCGGTGATGGCCGAGACGATTGCGCTGCAAACGATTTTCGAACTGGTGCGCGCGACCGGCGCGCGGGTTCACCTGTGCCGGATTTCTTCGGCGGCCGGCATCGATCTGGTCCGCGCTGCCAAAAAAGAAGGCTTGCCGCTGACCTGCGACGTCGGTGCGCATTATCTGCACCTGACCGACCACGACATTGGCTTCTTCGATTCGAATGCGCGCCTGTCGCCACCGCTGCGTTCGCAGCGTGATCGCGATGCCTTGCGTGCCGGTCTGCTTGATGGCACCGTCGATGCGATCTGCTCTGACCATGCGCCGGTCGATGACGATGAAAAACTGATGCCGTTCGGCGAAGCCTCACCGGGGGCAACGGGCCTTGAGTTATTGCTCTCGCTGGTGCTGAAATGGGCCGACGAAGACCTCGGGCCGAAAGCCAGTTCGGTCTCGCGTGCGTTGGCCAAGGTCACCGTCGATGCGGCCCGCGTGGCCGGCTTGCCGGCTGGGCAGCTGGGTGTCGGCAGCATTGCCGACCTGTGCATCTTCGATCCCGCCGTGCGCTGGAAAGTCGAGGCCAGTGCGCTCGCCAGTCAGGGCAAGCACACGCCGTTCCTCGGATATGAACTCGGCGCGCGCGTGATGGCGACGGTAGTTGCGGGACGGCTGGCTTACCTGCGCAACGCATGATTGCGCTGGGCATACTGCGCGTCGTCTTGCACTTGCTGCGTGGGTTGCTGACGTGTGCGCTGGTGTTTCCGCTGGTCGATTCCGCAGGACGCACGCGTCGCATCCGCAACTGGTCGATCGACCTGCTGGCGATTTTTCGCGTGAGCGTGGTGGTACGGCATACCGGGTGCGGCGCGCTGGCACCGCGCGCGCTGATTGTCGCCAACCATGTGTCGTGGCTGGATATTTTTGTCATCAATGCGATGCAGCCATGCCGCTTCGTGGCCAAGTCGGATATTCGCAGCTGGCCTTTGCTGGGGTATCTATGCGCGCGCTCCGGTACGATTTTTATCGCCCGTGGCCGGGTGCGTGACGTGCGACGGATTTTTCAGGATCTCGTCAACAGCATTCGCAATGGCGAGCATGTGGCATTTTTTCCGGAAGGAACTACTTGCGCGCAAGGCGGGCTGCTGCCGTTTCATGCCAATCTGTTCGAAGCTGCGATCGATGCCGGCGTACCGATCCAGCCGATGGCGCTGCGTTACGTCGATGCCGAAGGCAAGCTCGCGCCGCAAGCGGACTTCATCGGCGACATGACGTTCGCACAAAGCATGATGGTGATCCTGAAAGCGCCACGTCTGAGCGCCGAGCTGATCGTGCTGCCGCTCATTGATACCGCCGGCGCACACCGGCGTGAACTGGCACCGGTGGCGCGCGCAGCAATTGCGCATGCGCTGGGGTATGAACACTGATTATTCATCCGGCACCTGAAATTGCGGGCAGCTGACCTGCACCAGTTTGCGGTCTGACAGGCGCACCGCGCTCAGTTGTCCACCCCACAGGCAACCGCTGTCGAGTCCGATCAGGTCAGGTCGCAACGTCAGTCCGCGTGCCGACCAGTGACCATAGACGACCGTTACGTCGGCGCTCAGACGACCCGGTACATCAAACCACGGCACCAGTAGCTGCGCCGACTCTTCGGGATTTTTCAGGACCATGCTGCCGTCAGCGCTGCACAAACGCATCCGCGTCAGCCCATTGACGATGCAGCGCAAACGTTCGCTGCCGGTTAGCGCATCGTCCCAGCGCGCGGGCGCATTGCCATACATCTCGCGCAGGAAGGCAACCCAGTCCGGGCCGCGCAACACGGTTTCGACTTCGCCGGCCAGCGCCAGTGTTTGTTCAACTGTCCATTGCGCCGGGACGCCGGCATGTACCAGCAGATGCCCGTCAACCCATTGCGCCAGCGCTTGCCGGCGCAACCAGTCGAGCAATTCGTCGCGGTCCGGCGCTTGCAGAATCTCGTCGAGGGTATCGGAACGGCTGGTCTTGCGGATACCGTGGGCGACCGCCAGCAAATGCAGGTCATGGTTGCCGAGCACGCAGCTGGCACGATCGCCGAGACTGCGGATCAGGCGCAAGGTGGCCAGCGAACGCGGACCGCGATTGACCAGGTCGCCGACAAAGAACCAGCGCGCATCGGCATCCTCGCGCAAGACTTTCTCCATCAGTGATTCGAGCTGGCTGGCGCAACCTTGAAGGTCGCCGATCGCATAAAGAGACGTCAGCGCAGGCGAATTATTTGTCGAAATCATGTAAGCGTTCTTGCAAGAAGAGGGAAGGGCGAGCGTTTGCCCTTAAAATCACGCATCAGCACGCGGGTACCGGCAGGTGCATTCTGTCACGCCAACAGCAAGCTTCGCATTTTTGAATCCACTGAAAGAGTCTCCACCATGTTGCCACTCTCGAAAAACATCTTCAAAGCCTATGACATCCGCGGCATCGTCGGCACCACCCTCGATACCGGCATTGCCCACAGCATCGGCCAGGCCTTCGGCAGCGCGATGCTGGCCAAAGGCGAAACCGTCGCCGTGATTGGTCGCGATGGTCGCCTGTCCGGACCCGAGCTGACCGCTGCGCTGGCCAAGGGCTTGCAAGCCGCCGGTGTCGATGTCATCGACCTCGGTGTCGTCGCCACGCCGATGGTCTACTTCGGCACCCACGTGCTCGAAACACGTTCCGGCATCATGGTCACCGGCAGCCATAATCCTCCGGACTACAACGGCTTCAAGATGGTGCTGGCCGGCGAAGCAATCTATGGCGAGACCATCATCGCGCTGCATGACGCCATCGTCGCCAAGGACCTGCGCACCGGCACCGGCAGCTACCGCACCCACAATATCAATCAAGCCTACCTGGAACGCATTCTCGGCGACGTCAAGCTGGCCCGGCCGATGAAAATCGTCGTCGATTGCGGCAACGGTGTCGCGGGGGCTTTTGCCGGCGACCTGTATCGCGGCATGGGTTGCGAAGTCACCGAACTGTTCTGTGAAGTCGATGGCACCTTCCCGAACCACCATCCCGATCCGGCCCATCCGGAAAACCTGCAGGACCTGATTCGCGCCCTGCAATCCGGCGATGCCGAAATCGGCCTGGCCTTCGATGGCGATGGCGACCGGCTCGGACTGGTGACCAAGGATGGCCAGATCATTTATCCGGACCGTCAATTGATGCTGCTGGCCGAAGACGTGCTCACGCGTCATCCGGGCGAGCAAATCCTCTACGACGTCAAGTGCACGCGCCATCTGGCACCGTGGATTACCGCGCGCGGCGGCGTGCCGCTGATGTGGAAGACCGGGCACTCGCTGGTGAAAGCCAAGATGCGCGAAACCGGCGCACCGATCGGTGGCGAAATGAGCGGCCACATCTTCATCAAGGACCGCTGGTACGGTTTTGACGATGGGCTGTACGCCGGTGCGCGCATGCTCGAATTACTCAGCCGGATGAGCGACCCGTCGGCCATCCTGAACGCCTTGCCGCAATCGACCAGTACGCCCGAACTGCAACTGGCCCTCAAGGAAGGCGAAAGCTTTGCCTTGATCGACCAGCTCAAAGCCGAAGCCACCTTCCCCGGTTCGGATGACCTGATCACCATCGATGGCTTGCGCGTCGAATATCCGGACGGTTTCGGACTGGCGCGCGCGTCGAACACGACGCCGGTTGTCGTCATGCGTTTCGAAGCCGAAACACCGGCGGCGCTGGCGCACATCCAGTCCGAATTCAAGCGCGTGATCCTGGCCGCCAAGCCGGACGCCGAATTGCCGTTCTGACGTCGGCACGGCA
>CANFED010000276.1 GCA_947445995.1 Oxalobacteraceae bacterium
GAAGGTGTCTGGCATATCTGGATTGGCTTCGATCACATCCTTTTTCTGCTGGCATTACTGCTGCCAGCCGTGGTCGTTCGTCAGCGCAAGCAGTGGCAGGCAGTCGATGCTTTCAAGCCGGCATTCTGGTCGGTCCTGAAAATCGTCACGGCATTCACATTGGCGCACTCGATTACGTTGACGCTGGCGACGCTCGGCTTGATCAGCCTGCCGTCGCGCTGGGTGGAGTCCATCATCGCCGCCTCGGTGGTGATCGCCGCACTCAACAATATTTATCCGCTGTTTCGTGAGCGCCGCTGGATGATGGCGTTTGTGTTCGGCTTGATTCATGGGTTTGGTTTCGCCACAGTCCTCAGTGATCTGGGTTTACCGAAAAGTGCACTGGCGGTTGCCTTGGTCGGCTTCAATGTCGGCGTCGAAGCCGGGCAACTCGCCATCGTCGCGGCATTTCTGCCGGTGGCTTTCTATCTGCGGCATACGATGCTTTATCGTAAGGTCGTTCTGTTGGGCGGTTCTGCACTCATTGCCTTGTTGGCTGCTGGCTGGCTGGCAGAGCGCGCATTCAACCTGAAATTCCTGCCGTTCTAACGGCGCGATGCCGTCAGTTCGGCGGCATCGACGGCACGCGATTCACCCGGAAGCAACGGATGACTCTCCAGTGAATACGGACCGATCGCAATGCGCACCAGTCGCAGCGTCGGTAGTCCGACTGCTGCAGTCATGCGCCGTACCTGACGATTTTTTCCTTCGGTGATCGTCAATGCCAGCCAGCGCGTCGGAGTGATTGCGCGTTCACGGATTGGCGGATCGCGAGACCATAACCACGCCGGCTCGGCGACCTCAACCACTTTGGCAGGTTTGCTGATGAAATCGCCGAGGTCTACGCCTGCGCGTAATTTTGTCAGCGCGACGGCATCCGGAATGCCTTCTACCTGTACGAGGTAAGTTTTCGGTTGTTTGTGCGTCGGGTCGCTGATGTCATGCTGGAGTCGTCCATCATCGGTCAGCAGCATCAACCCTTCGCTGTCGGCATCGAGCCGCCCGGCGGGATAGACGTCAGGAATGTCGAGGTAATCAGCGAGCGTCGTGCGCCCGTCCTGCGGTGAAAATTGGCAAAGAACAAGATACGGTTTGTTGAACAGGATGAGCGCCATGCGAGATTTTTCTTGGTTTGAGATAAATGTAACCTGGCATTTTAAGCCCCTTGTATTCAATGTTACCGGGGTGCTCGACGATTGTCGGTGTCGCAAACCGGTGGCATCCAGTAAAATAGAATGGCATAATACGAAACGCTGTCTTATGTCTTATATAAGACTTGGCTGCCAAATCAGCTGCTTGTCCACTGATTTTGCCCTCTTTTCCCGTACCGGAGACATCGATGTATCAACATATCAAAGTGCCTGCTGAAGGCAAAAAAATTACGGTCAATGCCGATTTTTCGTTGAATGTACCAAACAACCCGATCGTGCCCTACATCGAAGGCGATGGTACTGGCATTGATATTAGCCCGGTCATGATCAAGGTCATCGACGCAGCCGTCGCCAAGGCCTATGGCGGTGAGCGCAAGATCAGCTGGATGGAAATTTTCGCTGGAGAAAAGTCGACTAACGTCTACGGACCGGATGTGTGGCTGCCGGAAGAAACTTTGCATGCATTGAAAGACTACGTGGTATCGATCAAGGGACCGTTGACAACGCCGGTCGGTGGCGGCATCCGTTCACTGAACGTGGCATTGCGCCAGCAGCTCGACCTGTATGTTTGCTTGCGTCCTGTGCGCTATTTCACCGGTGTTCCGTCGCCTGTGAAAGAGCCTGAAAAAACTGACATGGTCATTTTCCGCGAAAACTCGGAAGACATCTACGCCGGTATCGAATGGCAGGCCGGTAGCGATAATGCCAAGAAGCTGATCGATTTCCTGATCAATGAACTGGGTGTCACTAAGATCCGCTTCCCGGAAACGTCAGGTATCGGCATCAAGCCGGTCTCGCGCGAAGGTACGGAGCGACTGGTTCGCAAGGCGATCCAGTATGCGATCGACAATGACAAGCCATCGGTGACCATCGTCCACAAGGGCAACATCATGAAGTACACCGAAGGTGGCTTCCGCGACTGGGCCTATGATCTGGCTCAAAGCGAGTTCGGTGCCGAAATGATTGATGGCGGTCCGTGGTGCAAGTTCAAGAATCCAAAAACCGGTCGCGACATCATGGTCAAGGATTCGATTGCAGACGCCTTCTTGCAACAGATCTTGTTGCGCCCTGCCGAGTACAGCGTCATTGCTACATTGAACCTGAATGGCGATTACATTTCAGATGCGCTGGCAGCACAAGTGGGCGGCATTGGTATCGCACCGGGTGCCAATTTGTCGGATTCGATCGCGATGTTTGAAGCAACGCACGGTACAGCGCCGAAATATGCCGGCAAGGATTACGTCAATCCAGGCTCGCTGATTTTGTCGGCTGAAATGATGTTGCGTCATATGGGCTGGCTCGAAGCTGCTGATCTGATTATCAGTTCGATGCAAAAGTCGATCGCGTCCAAGAAAGTGACGTACGACTTTGCGCGCTTGATGGAAGGCGCGACACAAGTGTCATGTTCCGGTTTCGGCGATGTGATGATCGAGCATATGTAATTTCTGTCCTGCCGCTTGCAAGATGGGCAAATAAAAAAGCCAGTCATTCGTGACTGGTTTTTTTTATACTTTCAGCGGTGTGCGCTCCAGCGCAAATCGAATCAGATCAGCCTGACCCTCGATGCCAAGTTTGCGCTTGATATTGAGGCGATGCGTCTCCACTGTACGCACGCTCAGATCAAGTTCACGTGCAATATGTTTATTGGACTTACCGTTGGCGATCGATTGCAGTACCTCATTTTCGCGCGGCGTCAGAATGACAGGCGGGCTGAACTGAGAGGTCGTCTGCTTGGCAATACCTGCGCTGTAATAGATGCCTCCCGCCATGACCGTGTCAATGGCGGTAATGATGTCGATCGCAGGTGCATCTTTCAAAACGTATCCGCGCGCTCCGCTCAGGATCGATTGCATGACGTATTCGGCTTTATCGTGCATGCTTAGCATCAGGACTGCGATGGCGGGATGGAGCGTATGAAATCGCGCAGTCAGTTCAATCCCGTTAATACCGACAAGATTAATATCCATTAATGCCAAATCAATATTTTTGGTTGAGGCATGCAGTAACGCTTCGTTGGCATTGCCTGCTTCGGCAACGATTTCAAAATGAGGAACGCTTTCTAGTCGGGCTCGCAGGCCATCGCGCACCAGTGGGTGGTCATCGACGAGCAGAATCTGAATCACGGGTGAAGCCATTATGAAAAGTTATCCGTTGGGAAGTGTTGCGACCAGTTGAGTTCCTTCGGTGGATGAGGTCAGCGATAAATTGCCGCCCACCGCTTCAGCACGTTCATGCATGTTGCGCAAACCGATCCCGCGCTTGGGATTATCCGCGATTGATCCCATGTTGAACCCTTTGCCATCGTCAGAAATAACCATGCGTACTTCTCTACTGTTACTGCCGAGATGCAGGCAAACGTTGGCTGCGGCGGCATGCCGTTCGATGTTGGTCAATGCTTCCTGTGCAATCCGAAACAAGGCAGTTTTTCGGACCTCCGACAGATGTTCGATATGCCCGTCCGTGATCAGCCTCACTTCCATCTTCGCATGATCTGCAAATTCACGCGTGAGGTGGTCGAGTGCGGCAACCAGGCCAAGGTCATCTAACAAGGTTGGACGCAAATTGTGGGAAATACGACGCACCTCGCCCAACACGTCATTGAGTTGAGTCGCTGCACGATCGAATGACTGACTTGCCGAATCGGCTTGAGCTGGCGGTCCGGCAAGCTTGGCAATACCGGACTCTATTTGCAGTTTGATGGAGACCAGCGATTGGCTGATGCCATCATGCAAGTCACGCGAGAGTCTGGCACGTTCCTCTTCCTGTGAGTGCACGACGCGCTGTGCCAGGACTTTTAATTTTGCATCTGCAACACGATGCTCACTGAAGTTCAGTGCGAGGCCAAAGAGGGCAATGACCAGTACGCTGGCAATCGCAATGCCGGTAATCCACAGCATGGTGCTCTGGATATTGCGCGAGATCTGGGTGTCCAATTTGTGGACGACAGCGTCGACATCATCGAGGTAAATGCCGGTGCCGAGAACCCAACCCCAGTTAGGCAGGCTGATGACGTATCCCAGTTTCGGTACGATTTTTCCGGTTGATGGCTTTTCCCATAAATAGTGTTCCAGACCACCGCCATGACCCGCACGAAAAATTAGTCGTTGTATGGTCGGATTGCCTTTGTTATCGCGTAACTCCCACAAATTTTGACCGACGAGTTCTGGTTGGCGCGGATGGACAAGATTAACGCCTTGCATGTCATAGACAAAGAAATAGCCATCATCACCATAATCGAGTTTCGAAATAATTTGCTTCGCCTCCGCAAGTGCTGCGGCATCGTGTCTGCCCGAATCGTAAATTGCCTTGATCGAACGCGTGGCGAGCGTCACGTAATGACGCATTTCCGCCTCTTTGCTTTTGAGATAGGCTGACTCGACCGATTTAAGCTGTTGTTGAGCTAGCAATGTGGCCTGATATTGGACCGCCAGCGCAATGGCACAGAGAGCGACAATCAATGGCACGACCGCGAGCAAAAATATTTTATGTCTGAGATTCATTGGGGGAAGGGCGACGAGTATTGTCAAGAATCAGTCGTCATGACGACAAAAAAAACCCCGCGTTCGCGGGGTTTCGCTGTGGTCAATCTGATGAACTGATCAGGGAGCCTGAATGTTGGAAGCTTGCTTGCCTTTGGGGCCCTGCGTGACTTCGAACTGAACTTTTTGACCTTCTTTCAGAGTTTTGAAACCATTCATCTGGATTGCGGAGAAGTGTGCAAACAAATCTTCACCACCGTCGTCCGGAGTAATGAATCCGAAACCCTTGGAGTCGTTGAACCACTTGACTGTACCTGTTGCCATAAAAGCGTCTTTCCAATTTGCTTGATCACACGAGCCGTAAAAGCAGGAAGCCTGAATTGACGTTGCCCCTTCTTAAAACTTGCCCCCTTTGCATTGACAATTTCAATTACGTTGCTTGTCAAGACAATTCATTGTTGGCGAAAAAAATAATGAAGTCAAGATTTTCTACGGAGCGGCTGGAGCATTATCGAATACGTGTTTAGTTGCAACAAAAAAATACTCTTGAATTCTTCCGCAGCAGCGCCACCTGCGACTAATCATGAAAGCGCGTAATATCGACCTGCATGTCAGGGCATTCATTATGATTATTTATTGTGACCACCGTAGTTGAAGGACTTAGATACA
>CANFED010000277.1 GCA_947445995.1 Oxalobacteraceae bacterium
AGATTGCTAGATAAAGAAGTCAACATCATTCGATCAGTCATCCATGACATCGACCCGGACGGAAAAATCTATTTGTTCGGCTCTCGTAGTGATGACTTGCGGCGCGGCGGCGATATCGATCTGTTCCTCGACGCCTCTCTGGTGATTCCTCTAAAAAGCCAGCTGACCATGCGATACCGGCTGATCTCCCAATGCGATACGCACGTTGACCTACTGGTCAAGACACCGGAAGACGAAGAAAAAACTATTTACGGCATTGCGCGGCAAGGAATTTTGTTGTGACGCTGCGTGATGCAAGCTGATATCTGTTGCATACCTCACTTCCAAAGGCTTCCTCGCCAAGGATCACGGCTGGGGCAATCAGGCCGGGCATGTCCGGCACCTCGCTGCAATCCGAAACTAGTAAAACCCCGCACTACCCCCTAAGTGCGCCAGCGCACGGCAATCCCCATTCAATGCGCAGATGATGATGGACTACTTACCACAATGTGAAGAGGACTTATGGCCTATCAAAGCACCAATCCCTACGACCTGAAAGTATTAGAAAAATTTACCGAACTCGATGGCGCACAACTCGAAGCCCGGCTGGCACTGGCTGCCAGCTGCTACACGACATGGCGCACCACCAGCTTTGCCGAACGTCGCACCATCCTGTCCCGCGCTGCAGAACTGATGCGCGAACGCAAAGATGAATTCGCCACCCTGATCACCGTCGAAATGGGCAAGCTGATCGACCAGAGCCGCGGCGAAGTTGAGCTGAGCGCGTCGATTCTTGACTACTACGCGCAGCATGCCGAAGAATTTCTGGCACCTGAAAAACTGACCGTCCCGTCCGGCGAAGCCCATGTCGAAAGCGCTCCGGTCGGCGTGCTGTTCGGTGTCGAGCCATGGAATTATCCGTATTACCAGATCGTCCGTTTTGCCGCACCGAACCTGATGGCGGGCAATGTCGTGATGGTCAAGCATGCGTCGAACGTGCCGCAATGCGCACGCGCTTTCGAGCAATTGATGGCCGAAGCCGGCGCTCCTGCCGGTGCTTATACCAACCTGTATATCTCGAAAGATCAGGTCAGCCAGATCATCGACGATCCGCGCATCAAGGGTGTCGCACTGACCGGTAGCGAAGGTGCAGGTGCCATTGTTGCAGCACGCGCCGGGAAAAATCTGAAAAAAACCACGATGGAACTCGGTGGTAGCGACGCCTTCATTGTGCTCGACGACGCCGATCTCGATCTGGCCGTCAAGCAAGCTGTCATTGGTCGCATGGGCAACGCCGGACAGGCTTGCACCGCATCCAAACGTTTCATCGTCGTCGAACCGATGGCCGACCGTTTCCTGGCGCAATTCACTGCCGCGCTGGGCGCCTTCAAGCCGGGTAATCCGATTGATCCGAAAACCAATCTGGGGCCGCTGTCATCGCAGGAAGCCCTCGACAATTTGCTGGATCAGGTAAAACGCGCCACTGCCGCCGGTGCAAAAATCGCGATCGGTGGTCAACGGATCGACGTGCCGGGTGTCTTCATGCAACCGACCATCCTGACCGACATCGACAAGAGCAATCCGGCCTACAAGGAAGAGTTCTTTGGCCCGGTCGCGCTGTTCTTCCGTGTTGCCGATGAAGCTGCTGCCATTGCGCTGGCCAATGATTCGCCGTACGGCCTCGGCGGATCGGTGTTCACCAAGGACATCGCTCGCGGCAAGCGGGTTGCCAGCCAGATCGAGACCGGCATGGTGTTCATCAACACGCCGACCAACACCTCGGCGGAACTGCCATTTGGCGGCATCAAGAACTCCGGTTACGGACGCGAACTGTCGCGTGCCGGCATTCAGGAGTTCGTCAACAAGAAGTTGATCCGGGTCGAGTAATACTGTCCCGACTGCGTGGCAGGTCCACGCCGTCTCAAAAAAAGCCACCGGATCGCGCGGTGGCTTTTTTTTTGTGTGTTCGGATCGCAGTGATGCGTCTAAGCCGCTTCCTTTGCCGCCGGTCGCGCTTGCCGGTGATACAGAAACTCCAGCACGGCAGTGCGATAAGCCATGTACTGCGGGTCGGCCGCCAGCGCAACCCGTTCGCGCGGGCGCGGCAGGTTGACCGACACGATGTCGCCGATGGTGGCCGAGGGTCCGTTGGTCATCATCACGATGCGATCCGACAGCAGCACGGCCTCGTCGACATCATGCGTGACCATCACCACGGTCGATCCGGTGGCGGCGACAATCTTGAGCAACTCATCCTGCAGATGCGCACGCGTGAGCGCATCGAGCGCACCGAACGGCTCATCCATCAGCAAGACCTTCGGCTCCATCGACAGCGCGCGGGCAATGCCGACGCGCTGCTTCATGCCGCCGGAAATTTCATTGGGCCGCTTGTGTTCGGCATGGGTCAGGCCGACCAGCGCAAGCGCGGCACGGGTGCGTTCCTGCAATCGTGCCTTGGGTTCGATTGCACCGAAGACGCGCTCAACCGCCAGATAGACATTGTCGTGACAGGTCAGCCACGGCAGCAGCGAATGGTTCTGGAACACGACGCCGCGTTCCGGCGACGGACCGGCAATTTCGCGATTGGCGCACAGCAGCGTGCCACCGGTCGCGATGGTCAGGCCCGCGATCATGTTGAGCAGCGTCGACTTGCCGCAGCCCGAGTGACCGATCAGCGTGATGAATTCGCCTTTGGCCACCTGCAGGTTGACGTCGACCAGCGCCTGATAGCTGCCCTTCTTGACGGGAAAGGACATGCTGGCATTCTGGATATCGATGAATTTTTCGTTCATGGTCAGCTCCCTGCATCTTCGTAAGTGAAGGCCCGCGCCAAAGCGACCAGTGCCTGTTCGAGGATCAGCCCGACCACGCCGATGACAACGATGGCGATGATGATGTGCGGCACGTTGAGGTTGTTCCATTCATCCCAGACCCAGAAACCGATACCGACGCCACCGGTCAGCATTTCCGCTGCGACGATTACCAGCCAGGCCGTGCCGATGGCCAGCCGCACGCCGGTCAGCATGTACGGCAGCACCGATGGGAACAGGATCTTGGTCAGAATTTTCCATTCCGACAGGTTCAGAACCCGCGCGACGTTCATGTAATCCTGCGGCACACGCTGCACGCCGACGGCGGTGTTGATGATCATTGGCCAGATCGAACAAATGAAGATCGACCAGATTGCCGCCGGATCGGCCGCCTTGAAGACCAGCAGGCCGATCGGCAACCAGGCCAGTGGCGACACTGGCTTGAGCAAGCTGATGATCGGCCCGAACATGCCGGACATGAACTTGAAGCGACCGATCGCAAAGCCCAGCGGAATGCCAACGATGGCGGCCAGTCCGAAACCCATGCCGACCCGTTGCAGCGATGCCAGGATATTCCAGCCTATGCCCTGGTCGTTCGGACCGTTGCGATAGAACGGATCGGCAAACAGCTTGATCGCTTCGAGCAGCGTGACCATCGGCGTCGGAAAACCGGCATTGCGTGAGGCGACGATTTGCCACACCAGCACCAGCAAGGCCAGTCCGACCAGCGGTGGCAATGCGGCCATCACAAAGGGTCGCAAGGGTGACGACTTGCGCCCGGCAGCACGTGGCGTGTCGGCACCGATGGCGCGACGGCGCGTACTTTCTGTCGTGCTTGGCATGGTGGTCGCCGCAGCGGGAGTATCCGGCTCGGCCGGGGCATGATTGAAGGTGTCGATGACGGCACTCATGGTGATTTCCTCAGGCTTTGATCTTGAATGAAGCGGCGTAGGCTTGCGGGTTCTTGCCATCCCAGACCGTGCCATCCATCAGTTTGCTGGAGCGCATCGGATCTTTCGGCACGCTGACCTTGGCCATCGCGGCGGCGTCCTTGTAGACGTCGATCCGGTTGATTTCCTTGGCGACCGCGAGGTAATCGACATCGGCCTTGAGCAGACCCCAGCGCTTGTGCTGGGTCAGGAACCACATGCCATCCGACAGGTACGGAAAATTGACGGCACCGTCACTGAAGAAATGCATGCAGTTCGGGTCGTCCCAGGTCTTGCCCAGGCCGTTCTGGTAGCGCCCGAGAATGCGCTGGTTGATCACGTCGACCGAGGTGTTGACATACGATTTTTCGGCGATGGTGTCGGCCATCTTGTTCTTGTTCGACAGCGACGCATCGATCCAGCGGCTGGCATCGAGGACTGCCGCGGTCAGTGCGCGCGCGGTGTTCGGATATTTCTTGACCCACTCGGCGGTGGTACCAAGGACTTTTTCCGGATGGTCTTTCCAGATGTCCTGCGTGGTGGTGGCGGTGATGCCGATGCCGTCGACAATCGCGCGATGGCCCCACGGCTCGCCGACGCAGAAGCCGTCCATGTTCCCGACGCGCATGTTGGCGACCATTTGCGGCGGCGGCACCGTGATGACCTTGGCGTCTTTCAGCGGATTGATGCCGTTGGCTGCGAGCCAGTAGTACAACCACATTGCATGGGTGCCGGTCGGGAAAGTCTGGGCGAAGGTGTATTCGCGTTTTTCGGTCTGCATCAGCTTGGCCAGCGACGCGCCATCGACGGCCCCCTTGTCGGCCAGTTTTTTCGACAGCGTGATGGCCTGGCCATTCTGATTAATCGTCATCAGGACGGCCATGTCCTTCTTGGCTCCGCCGTTACCCAGATGCACGCCATAGATCAGGCCATACAGCGCATGGGCGGCATCGAGTTCGCCGTTGGCCAGCTTGTCGCGCACGCTGGCCCAGGAGGATTCTTTGGTCGGCACGATCTTGATGCCGTACTTTTTGTCGAAGCCAAGTACCGACGCCATGACGACTGACGCGCAATCGGTCAGCGGGATGAAGCCGACCTTGACCTCTTCTTTTTCGGGCTTGTCGGAGCCGGCAGCCCAGACGCCTTGCGTGGCGAGTCCGCCGAAGGCGCTGGCACTGGCAACAGCACCGGCTTTCAGTACGCTGCGACGGCTCAGGCCGGAGTTCGGAAGTTTGCTGGTCATGAAGTCCTCTGGAAGTCGGCACGGGATGGGCTAAAAAACGCATTGCGACTCTGCAGTCAGAGTCGTGCTGACTTCCTCTTTGCAATTGGTATGCCAGCCCGATCGCCCCAAATCCCGTGAAAAACTGGTCGAAAGAAGGTCATTGCCGCGCCACGGTTGTGCGTCGCACCATCGCAGTGCCGCAGCGGCATGCCGGCCTCTATCCCTTACAATGGCGCTCTTGCAAATTGAGCCACAGGATTCCCCCCATGATTGTTCTCGGCGTTGAATCTTCCTGCGATGAAACTGGCCTGGCGTTGTACGACACGACC
>CANFED010000278.1 GCA_947445995.1 Oxalobacteraceae bacterium
ACGCGCCAGCGTCGGCTCCAGGTCATCTAGCTGGCGCGACAGCACTGTTTCCACCAATTCCGCCGTGACTGGCTTCTCGCCCGTTTGGTAGCCTGCTTCGAGAGCCAACGTCAAGTGCAGCTGAACTTGCAGCGGCGTGCGTAGCTTGGTGGCCAGGATGTCGATCGCCTCGGCCGTCAGGATCGCGTCCGACTCGGACTTGTTGCCGGTGCTGACAGTGAGAAGCCAATGGATGTAATCGCGCTGGCTTCCGGCGATGCCGTCCAGATTGAAGATGTCGGTGCGGTAGCCA
The DNA here is from genome assembly GCA_947445995.1 of Oxalobacteraceae bacterium. Classification (GTDB taxonomy): domain Bacteria; phylum Pseudomonadota; class Gammaproteobacteria; order Burkholderiales; family Burkholderiaceae_D; genus Actimicrobium. Next base: position 293 of record CANFED010000278.1, read on the forward strand.
ATTTCCTCCATCGTCGGCCTGCGCAGGTCGTTGCGCAGCTTCGGATGACCGGCCAGAATCACCGAAAGCCGGCCGCCGACATCCTCGACAACCTCCATCAGGCGCTTAAGACCGATGAGCGTGTGACCGTTCAGGTCGTGCGCCTCGTCGATGAACAGCGCTACCGGCCGCTTGCCTTTTTTTATCAACTCCTGCAGTTCGCGTTCGCGCCGTTCGCCCTGCTTGGGAATCTGCACCTGCTTGTCCTGCGACAGGTCATAGTAAAGCGCCGAAATCAGGGTCGCGAGCTTGATGCTGTGCTTCTCCACCGAAATCGATTTGGCGACGGATACGCGGTTTTCTTCCTTCAGGATCTGCTGTAAACGGCGCAAGGTGACCGTCTTGCCGCCGCCCACCACGCCACATACCGCGATCAGCCGTCCTTGCATGACGGCGCCCTTGATATCCTTGATGAGCTGCTGGTGGTGCTCGGTTTCATGATAGCCCGCCTGGCTGAACGCTTGCGTCAGTCCGTAATACTCCATTACTTCAACTCGCATGGTCCTCTCCCGATTTTTTATTGCGGAAATAATTTCGTATTTTTGTCAGCACAACGCTGCGCGTCATTGTCTCGCCCAGCACCTGGTCGATGAATGCCCGATCGGCCGGTGCGAGCTTGGCCAGCGGTTGTGCCAGGTCGTTGGCGATCGCCAGCTTGGCGGCAATGGTGCTGGCGAAATGATATTCATGTGCCTCTGCATCGAAAGGTTGTTTTGGCAGTTCGCTTGGCAGATTCAACGGTGCCAGTTGCACGCCTTCTCCAGCTAACGCCGCGATCGGCAGTTTGAGCTGGTCCGCTAGCGAGCGGATGCGGTCGGCCCGCTCGCCAGCGGCGCCACGCTTGAACGCACGGTACCGGCCCAACGGAATCGGACCGGACACCGGATGGTAAGGACCGGTCCGCGTTCCCTCGTACTCGACGTACAGTTCGCTGTCGAACAGTCCCCACAACAACAGCACTGTTTCGCCAGCCATGTCCGGTTCCACCTCATAGGCGGTGCCATCTACCGAGACACGTGCATCAATGCCGACTTTGCGCTGCTCCGGTTCGCGGGCGAAGCGACAATATTGCTCCCATGCGCACATTTCACGGATACCGTCGGGTGGGAAATTGGCGATCCAATCCTCGATGCGCGAGTGAGGTTCGGCGCGATGGTCTTGCCGGTTGTAACGCAGCAGGTAGCGCATCAGCCACTCGTTAGCTTGTCGTTCGGTTTCCGGTTTGTGGAAGTGGTACAGCGTTTCGTGGGCGTCCTTGACAGTGCGGAAGGGGCGTTCGACCTTGCCCTTCGAGCGGGCCGTCACGCGTTCACCATCCTTGCTTGCCGGCATGTGGGTCAGCCACTCGATGCCCAAGGATTGCATCACATTCTGAAATACGCGACTCTTGGCCACCGGCCCATTGTCGAGATAGATCATCTTGGGCCGGCCCTGGAACGGAAATTCGGCCTCACTCTTAACGGCCATCGCATTGAACAGAAAGCGCAACGCCGATTCGGCATCCTCGCCGTAGACGCACCGGTACTCGAGAAAGCACACGCCGCTTCGGTCATCGACCACGCTGTAGAGCATCAAGGTCGGTTCGCCCTTGGCCGGGTCCACCCACAAGGGAGCTTCGATGTGTTTCAGGTCGGATGGCGACATGTCGAACTGCCAGCAATCGTTGCTGTGCTCAGCCTGGAAACGCACGGCAGGTGGCTGTCGACGCAGGCGCGCCTGATCCAGGTGCCAGCGCGTAAGGTATTCATTTACCGTGCTGCGCGTCAGGACGCCTTGCGGCGCACGAACCAGACCGTGGACAGTTTCAACGCCATATTCTTCTAGCAGTTCGATGGCGCGCTTGGTGGAAAGGTGCCGCCCTGCCTTGTTGGTGGACCTGAGTTTGAGTGCTGCGACCAGCTCACAATACTGCTCAAGTTTCGATTTCGGCATCAGGCGTGGCGTGCCGCGATCGCTACGATGCGCCGCGCGCGGCTTGAGGAAGTCCTTCAGCGCACGATACACGGAGCTGGCGGAGACGCCGTACAGTTCGGCGATCGCCTGTACCTGCACCGTTCGCTCCGAACTTTTGCGGGGCAAGCGGTCCAGTCGCTGCCGCAACTGCAGCAGCGAATCGGCCGGAATCTGCTTATGCCAGCCGGATGACATTGCTATTTTCCTTGGCCAGGTAGTTGTCGAGCGTCGATTTCGATACGCCCATCATCTGGCAGATTTCCTTGATCGTATGCTTGCGTTCGCGGTGAAGTCGCAAGGCCAATGTCAGTTTGGCGGGAGCGAGCTGCTTCGGCCGGCCACCCATGCGGCCACGCGCGCGGGCTGCGGCCAGTCCCGCCAAAGTGCGCTCGCGAACCAGGTTACGCTCGAACTCGGCGAGAGCGCCAAATAGGTGGAACGCCAGACGCCCGCCGCTAGAAGTGGTGTCAATATTCTCCTGCAAACTTCGCAGGCCGACCTTGGCCGCTTCGAGGCGCTCCACCAGTTCGATCAGGTTCTTGAGTGAACGGCCCAACCGATCCAGGCGCCAGATGACGACGGTATCGCCGGCGCGCAGTACCGCCATCAATGCGGCCAAGCCAATGCGATCTGCTTTCGCGCCGCTGGCCGTGTCCTCGAACAACCGCTCACAGCCGGCTGTCGTCAACGCATCCCGTTGCAAGTCGAGGTTCTGGTCATCGGTCGATACCCGAGCGTAGCCGAGCAGCATGGCCCCAAGTCCAATTAATCACGGAATTTCAGCGTAGCTGGACTTTGAATAGTGGAAAGGGTTGATGGAATGCCGGAATGCGGGGCACAGCCTCTTTTGGCGGGTTGCTTGATATAGTGCAAAAAAAATGAATGTATATTGGATTACGCTTGACGGCCTGGCAATGTCAGCTATCGACCCGAATTAGTCTTTGCAAGATGTACGGAATATGATTTGGCTTCCTGAGTCATAGCCCACAAAGAGGTCGACCAACCGGGAAATTTCAGCGAGATGCCTCGTTGATCAATGACGTAAGTATGTGATCTTTCCAGCAACCATCAATGTTCAAATAGGAACGAGCGTGCCCCTCTTGCTCGAAACCGAGCCGTTGTAGAAGGTGATGACTACGTTTGTTTTCCGGACGGTAGTTCGCCATCACTCTGTGTAACGCGAGCGCGTTAAATACGTAGCCGATTACGCATTGCAGTGCTTCGTACATTAGTCCTTTGCCTTGGAACCCTTGGCAAATCGAAAAGCCGAGGTGACAGGCTTGAAACGGCCCACGCACGATATTCGTAAATCCGCATACCCCAATGATTCTTTCTGAGTCAGGCTCCCTCAGCAACAGATGCAGAGCGGTCTGCTCCAGCATGTTCTTGTTCATGGCAGAAATGCGTGTATGTATTGCATCGACGGCGTAATAACTCTCTTCTCTCTTTGGTTCCCAAGGCTGAAAGTTCAGTCTATTCCTCTGGTAATAGTCGAGCATCTCCTCGGCGTCGTCTAGTCCAGGTGTACTCAAAATCAAGCGGCTGGTTTTTAACGGAATCATAGCGGCGTGCATACTTGTAAATGTTTTACGTTTAGCGGCAATTCGCTGTTGGTCGAGAGTCGACTCCCGACACGAACCTGCCGGTCAAACATAAGAAGATCGGACATTGAAGATTTTAAATCAGAGGCCTAAGCTACATTTTACGAATTTCAGTTAATGATAAGTGGGCTTCCGCTCGGGATCACCGGGGTACAAGCGAAAAGACATGCGCCGACACCGATTTGTCACGAATGTGCAAACGGTTACGCGCGAGACTTTCACGAAGTGCGCCGGACTTCACTGCAACACCTTCACTAGCGGTATTGCCAATGGCGATTACGATTTCGACGCGATTCAATCCGAGTTCGTGAAGTGCGTGAGCGGAAAGTGCTTGAACGCAGCGAGAAGCAATGCCCTGACGTTGCATTGATTGACGCACCCAGTAACCGAGGTTGCAGACCTTGTGCTGCCGCCTGATTTCATTCAGGCCTACGCCACCAAGAAATTTGCCAGAATCCTGGCAAAACATGCCGTACTCGAATGCAGTACCTGCGTCTAGTGCAGTGCGGCAGGCAGCAAACCAATCGAGAGCCTGTTGAACGGTGTAATCGCTTGAACACCATGACATCCAACGGCCTACTGATTCGACAGATTCAAGAACCGCAGAGGTGAACGCCTCTGCGTCTGAGTCACAAAATGACCTAAGAATTAGGCCACGAAATGTAATTGTGGGCGATTCCATAAGCGCAGGCTGGGGATTAGGCTGATAGCGAAAGCACTAAATTGAGTCAAATTCTCAAATGCTATAGTTTGTGATTGGCTCAGCGTCTCGATGATCAAATATCGCAGCACTACCGTCGAAAGCGGTGCTCAGGCAGGTGAGCCGACTGTGAAAATGATGAGTTAATCCGAAGTGATCGTGAACAACTCACGTACCAACGATCGCTGTTGGCCGAAACCGGCAACTATGAAACCAAGTTTGGCACAGCGCAACGAATTTGAGGTTGCTCGGTTGGTCGCAATTATTGCTGGTTCATGTCGATCTAATGCAGGTCTACGTGATTAAATGCAGGCTCATTCGCAGTTATCTCTGGTTTGAGGGGGCCGTCAGTCGCACTTAATTCTGGTCGAAAAAGCCGCTGAATGCAGGTCCGAGCGTTATTCAATGCAGGTCGCTACAGGTACGGATGTAATTCCAGATAGCCGTCAATGCACTGCTTGCGCTGTGATCGAAAACGGCCAATCGGACGACCTGATCCCTCACGCGCATGTAACCTTTCATGGCAAATCCGTGGGTAAGCGTCGATTGCAAATACGTTTCGATCTCGCGTTCGGCTTGCTCTTGCGGACAACGGAGCTCGTCGGGAACACGGCTGGCAATCATCGCAAGCTGGCCCGACATCGCAA
>CANFED010000279.1 GCA_947445995.1 Oxalobacteraceae bacterium
AGCGCCGTGATCGCTCCGTTGTCGTCGTCGGGGGTGACGGCGATCACCAACACGCATCATCCGGAACTGGTTGCCGAGCTGGTGGAAGATGGCTTCCTGATCCGCAATGCAACGCGCCCGGACAGCCCGCCCAGCCGTCGCCACCTGAGGACCGTGCGTACTTCGGACAATCGACAGGAGATCAACACCGCTGCACAAGCCTATTACGACAGGACAGTGGAATTGGGCCTGCAGTAATACATGGCGTAATACGTGACAATGTCGATGCAAGCCGGATCAGCTAGCCAGACAAGCGCCTCGTCTCATCGCGCCAGAAACTGCAAGTCGCCGTACCAGGCCGTGGCCTGTTCACCGGTATTGTCGGTATCAGTCGCCAGTGCCACCACCACCACATCCGGTGCTTCTTCGCCAAAAGCCGCACGGAAATCTGCTGCCACGTCGCGTGTTTCAGTTATCCACTGGCCGGCTTTGTCATTGCCACTTTCGACGACCAGCATGCGGGCGCGGTCGGTGTAAGTATTGTCTTGCCAGGTGCCGATCGGCTGGCGGTTATCCCACAGGTAGTTGATCGCAGCAGTCGGGATTTTCATGCCATACAGGGCTTCGCCAATTTTCAGTTTGGCGCGGGTGGCGAAAGAGAGTTTCTCGACCGGATAGTCAAACAACACATAGATTCGACCGGCGTAATCATCACCGGATTTTTTGGTCATGTCGGCACCCTTGACCGGTGCCGCGATCTTCCAGCGCCAGCGTAACAGCGGCGTTTTTTTCAGGTCAATCCGAACCGTGTGCGCCATGATCGACATCGACTGCACCGACTCGGCCTTGAGCACGGTCTGTCCCTCGTCACGCACCAGCGTGTAGACGGTGTCCGGCACTTTGGCCGCCGGCTTGACGACACTCCAGCCGGTCACGGCTGCGCCGGGTTGCATCTGCGAGAACGCCGGAATATCCACTGCTTGCGCGCCGGCAGAGACTAGCAAGCACAACAGGGTGCAGGAGATTATTTTCATCAGGATGCGCCTCGGTAAAGTGGAGTGATACGGCCTGGCATGGCAGCCAGTTTTTTATGCAGAAGCTGGTAGACGTCGCGATCAAAACGCGGCTGGCCCTGAGCGGTCAATTGGCGCGCTTCGGCTTCACTGGCAGCCGTGCCCAGATAGCTCCAGTTATCGATGACATGCAGCGCTGCCTCTTCACGAATAGCGATCGGCCCGGCATACGGCCACGGTTTCATGCGGCTGGTTTCGAGTGCCCTACGCAAGCGCGCGGTGTGAGAGACAAGACTTTCGCGCGCGCAGCACACCCCCATGCACTGACCGACCTGGCTGGCAAAACACGGCTTGCCAGCAGCAACTTTTTCCAGCCCGAGCAAGACCAGACAAAGCTGGTGTGTAGTAGCAAGTGCCGTCAGGGCGGTGGTGGCTTTGCGGTGGGTGGCAAACGGGCCGAACAGCTCTGCCTCGTCGGCAGCGTGCATTTCATCAGTCTTTACCAGCGAAATCTGCGATTGCGCATCCAGACGCCAGAGGCAAGCGGCATCGGACCGGCGCAACTGGCGGTTGTGCGAAGGTGACATTTGCTTGATCAGCATCGCTTCCTTGAGCAGCGCGCCGAGCTCGCCAGCGGTCTCGACCCATTCGATACGCCGGATTTGCTGCGACAGTTCCAGCTCCTTGGCCGAATGATGATCTCCGCTGAAATGCGACAGCACGCGCCGGCGCAAGTTGTTGGCCTTGCCGACATACAGCGGCAATGCGCCTTCGCCAAAGAACAGATAGACACCGTGCGTGGACGGCAAGTCGTCAACCATCGCGGCATCCAGATTCGATGGCAAATTCGGCCGCGCAGTGAGTTCCTTGACGGCGGCATTAATGACCGCGTGCGGCAAGGTGGCATGGATGGTTTCCCAGAACTGCCAGATCAGCTGGGCGTCACCGAGCGCACGATGACGTTCAGTCACCTGCAACTGATGCCGTTCGGCCAGCGTGTCGAGATTGTGTTTGGCGAATTCGGGATAGAGCTTGCGCGAGAGCTTGACGGTACACAACACGGTCGGTCGAAAGTCGATGCCGACACGCTTGAATTCATTCTTTAAAAATCCATGATCGAAACGCGCATTGTGGGCCAGAAAAATCCGTCCCTCCAGACGCTTGTGAATCTCGACTGCAAGCTCGTCAAAGCCCGGTGCATTGGCCACCATCGCATCCGAAATCCCGGTCAGGCCTTCGATGAATTCGGGAATATGCCGATGCGGATTGACCAGACTGCTCCAGTGCCGCACGCCCTCCTCATCAACTTCAACGATGCCGACTTCGGTGATGCGGTCAGTGACTGCCGTAGCGCCAGTGGTTTCGAGGTCAACGAAGGCAAGGCGGGGATGGGCCGGGTTATAGGCCATGAGGAAAGTCTTTCACTGAAACAGCTTTAGGCGGGGAGAAGTGGGCGGAAAAAATTCTCGCCAGAGTAGCGGTTCACGCAGCACGGCTCAAGAATTATTTATCGAAAAACGCCTTGACGGCAGGTACCCAGGATCACATATACTGTGCATTCATACAGTGTTTTAACGACACCCGGAAGAACGACACTATCCATCATACGGAGATTTCCATGCTCGCATCCACCACCCGCTTTGCCACCCCTGCCGTCGCCAATGCCTTGCTGGCAACTATGCCGGACACCGTCTGGCGCGGCAACCAGATGGGATCGCATAGGGCGGTGGTGACTCCGTCCGGATTCCGGGCACTCGATCGTGAGTTGCCCAATGGCGGCTGGCCGGCGTCGGTATTGATCGAGTTACTGCTGGCCCAACCGGGCATCGGTGAATTACGTTTGCTGGCACCGCTCATTGCGTCACTCACCCAAGCCAAAAAAACCGTGATCCTGATGGCACCGCCGCATATTCCGTTTGCTGCTGCGCTGGCTGAACTGGGTATCGACCTGACCCACATCTTGCTCGTCGAGGCCGAAAAGCCAGCCGATCGTATCTGGGCCATCGAACAGGCACTCAAAAGCGCCAGTTTCGGCGCGTTGTTGTGCTGGTTGCCACAGTGCCGCGCTGACCATTTGCGCAGGCTGCAACTGGCCGCTGGCGGTGGCGAAGGTCTGACCTTCGTATTCCGTCCGGCCGCAGCACAACATGAGTCCTCACCCGCGCCACTGCGCATGGTGTGCCGGGCGGCCGCATCGGGCCAGTTGTCCGTCGAGGTGATCAAACGACGCGGCCCGGTACACAGTCAGCCAGTAATCCTGCCGCTGGCAGTGCCGTCGGTACTGGATCAGCCTTTCTTTAACCAGGCCCTGGCCGATATCCTTCCATTCACCTTACCGGTTACCCCACTCCATGCTGTGGATCGCCCTACACTTCCCGCAACTGCCACTCGATACCGTACTGCGCTGCCGGCCTGAGGCCGCGACCACGCCGGTCGTGGTGGTCGAACGCAAGCGGGTCATCGCAGGTAACCAATCCGCGATGCATTGCGGCATTGCGCCAGGCATGTCGGAAGCCAATGCCTGGAGCATGAGCGCCGCCTTGCTGACATTCCCGCGTTTGCCGGCGCAGGAACTGGAAGCGTTGCACGAAGCAGCACTGTGGGCATTACATTTCACGCCGCAAGTTGTTCTGCAGGATGCGGGCTTGCTGCTCGATATCACTGCCAGTCTGCGGCTGTTTGGTGGATTCGAAAACTTGTCGGCACAGCTGGCTGGCGGTATCGATGACCTCGGCCTGAGCGCGCAAATGGCCTGTGCAACGACTGCCAGCGCAGCATGGCTGCTGGCGCGCAGCAGCGGCGAATGGAAAGACAAAACCCTGAGCGAACTGCTCGCAACCGTGCCACTGGCAGCGCTGGTCTCGGCGCGACCGCATCTCGATACGCTGCTTGGCATCGGTTGCCATACGCTTGGCCAGTTGCGTCGTATGCCGCGTGCCGGGATTGCGCGGCGCTTCGGCAATGCCCTGTTGCGTGAAATTGATCGGGCCTATGGCGATGAAGCGGAAGTCCATGCCTGGTTCACGGCACCGGCCAGTTTTGATGTTCGTCTGGAACTGCCGGCGCAAGTCAGCAACACCGACGCACTGCTGTTTGCCGCGCGTCGGCTGCTGCTGCAATTAACTGGCTGGCTCAATGCACACCAATCAGCCATCAACAGCATCACCTTGTGGCTACATCATGAAACAACCCGCCAACGCGATCGTCGCAGCACGCCGGTACACATCCAGCTCGCCTGCGCAAGTCGCGACCCGGCACATCTGACACTACTGCTGCGAGAGCGACTCGGACAAGTTGCGCTCATTGCACCAGTGATCGAACTGTCGCTGGCAGCCGACCAGATCGTGGCGCTGGCCACACCCAATACCGAATTATTTCCGAGCGCCGCCGCACAAGCCGAAAGCATCGGCTTGCTGATCGAACGCCTGCAAAGCCGGCTCGGCAACAATGCCGTGCGCCAACTATCACTGGTGGCCGATCACCGACCAGAAAAAAGCTATGCGTTGCTTCCGATACGGCCATCATCACAAGCACCACGCACCAACGGCACCAGAGTCGCGACTCAAGCGATAACGGTCCGCCCGACCTGGTTGCTGGCGCGGCCACTGGCGCTGATTACGCGCCAGCACAAACCGTTTTATCAAAGTCCGCTGACATTGCTGGCAGGTCCTGAACGGATCGAGTCAGGCTGGTGGGACGATGCGCTGGCGTTACGCGATTACTTCATCGCCGAAAACGACAACCATGCGCTGTTATGGATTTTTCGCCAGCGCGTCGGCAATGCCGAGAGTGGCTGGTTTCTGCATGGCTATTTTGGCTAAGCAAACAGAAAAAAAACTGCAGCAGCGTCGACACGCGCTGTGCAGCATCAGTTAAAAACAACATGGCGGTATCGAGACGCTCACTTCATGAATGCCTGTCCTGAAATCAGGGCCACCGCACTAATGCTTCGCTTCGTAAAAAGAGGCGCTCGCCTCGTATGGATACAGTCGGTTGTCGTCTTGTAGCTGACATATCGATTTGCCGGTTTGCTTCGGCAATTTTCCAATACATCTATAGATTTAATGGAACCACTCGCGCTATTGCGCTACTCATCTGCAGTTTTCAACATAAAAATTTATCGACCATACCAATCAAGCCACTCATCTGTTAATTTATTATTCAGAAAGAAAAGACGTGCGTATAACTACCGCCGGCATACTACTGCTATTACCTCGACTAGCCTCAAATACGAATG
>CANFED010000280.1 GCA_947445995.1 Oxalobacteraceae bacterium
GAAGACATCATCCTCAAAATGACCGCGCTGCAAACACACGGCATCAGTTTTTCGCTCGATGATTTTGGCACCGGCTATTCATCGCTGTCGTACCTGAAGCGCTTGCCGCTCGACCAGCTGAAGATCGATCGCTCGTTCGTGCGCGACGTACTGACCGATCCGAACGACGCCGCCATCGTGCGCACCATCCTCGCGCTGGGTCACAGCCTCGGGCTGTCGGTGATTGCCGAAGGGGTCGAAACCGAAGCCCAGTGCGATTTTCTGGACGAACTGGATTGCCATGCCTATCAGGGCTTCCTGTTCAGTCGACCGGTACCGCTGCAGCAGTTCGAGGCGCTGATTGCGCGCGACACCGAAGCGTTGCAGTTGGTGATCTGAACCGGGTTGTCCCGAGGTGATGCCAACATGCGTCCAGCGTTGACCGAAGGACGCAGCCACGGTGGGTACCCGGCAATGTTTCAGTAGGCTATGATCAAGCCCTCTCCATCCCCTCACCCGGCGCACCTCCGGCCCCCCTGCAAGGAAGCCCATGTCCACGCTGCGCCTGACCACCCTCACCCTGTTCGCAATGCTGTGCTTTGCCGGCAATTCCGTGTTGTGTCGACTGGCCTTCCAACGCAGCAGCATCGACGCCGCCACCTTCACGGCAATCCGCGTGGGGTCCGGTGCGCTAATGCTGGCACTGCTGATCTGGCTGCGACGGACGCGGCGGCCAGCCGGCGACGCTGGCACGGCTGGCACTGGCCTCGGCGGTAACTGGTTATCAGCGCTGGCATTGATGGTGTATGCCGCGGGTTTTTCATTTGCGTATGTCTCGCTGTCGACCGGCACCGGCGCACTGCTGCTGTTCGGCGCGGTGCAAGCGACGATGATCGCCGCCGGCTTGCGCGGGGGCGAGCGTTTCGGTCCGGGTCAGATGATCGGCCTGCTGATTGCACTGGCCGGACTGGTTCTGTTCCTGTTGCCGGGCCTGTCGGCACCACCGCTGGGAGGTGCACTGCTGATGCTGGCCGCCGGCATCGCGTGGGGCGTGTATTCGCTGCGCGGACGCGGCGTGGCCGATCCGGCCGGCGAGACGGCGGGCAACTTCCTGCGCGCCGCACCGATGGCGATCGCCCTGGCCATCGGTCTGCTGGCGCACCAGCAACTCGATGGGATCGGCGTGTTGTTCGCCGTCCTGTCGGGCGCGCTGGCGTCGGCCATCGGTTACACGGCCTGGTACGGTGCGCTGCGCGGACTGACCGCGCTGCGGGCGGCGTCGGTTCAGTTGAGCGTGCCGGTACTGGCAGCTCTCGCCGGCGCATTGTTCCTGCACGAACCGCTCACGGCGCGCCTGGTGCTGGCCAGCGTGGCGATGCTGGGCGGCATCGCGCTGGTGCTGTTCAATAAGCGCGCACCAACCTAGGCGCGTGCGCGCCCCACGCGCCAGAACAGCACGCCGATGAACCAGGCTGCCGCCAGACCGATTGCCAGCTTGAAGGCGCTATCGAACAGCAGCGGCGCGACATAGCCGGACACCAGTGCAAAGATCAGCATTTGCACGAAGTTCTGCAGTGACGCAGCCAGTCCACGCACCAGCGGGAACAGCCCGAGCGTCTGCATCACCATGCCAGGCAGCGCCAGCGCCATCCCGAACGCATACAGCATCACCGGCAAGACGGCCCACGGCACGGCCGCAACCTGCAGGCTGGTATAGACCAGATTGATCACGCAGGCCAGTCCCATCACCAGCAAGCCGCGCCGGATCATCACGTTCATGCTGACCCGGTGCGCGACCCTGGCATTGATCGCCGATCCCAGCACGATGCCGCCGATCAGCGGGATGAACAGCCACGCAAACGCCGTCTCCGGCAAGTGCAGCACCTGCATCACGAAGCTGGCCGCCGAGGCGATATACAAGCCGAAGCCGCCAAAGCAAAAGCCGATGCCGAGCGAGCGCAGCAAAAACTGCGGATGACGGATCGCCTTCCAGTAATTGCCGGCGATGGTGCCGAGGTGCAGCGGCTGACGCTCGGCCAGCGGCAAGCTCTCGGGCAAATAGCGGCGGCACGCCAGCAACAGCAGCAGCGCAATCGCGGTCATGAACGCGAATACCGCGCGCCAGCCAAACGCGACCTGCAGCAGCCCGCCTATGATCGGTGCCACCGCCGGCGCGATGCCGAACACCATCATGATCTGCGCAATCATCTTCTGCGCAGCGGCACCGCTGAGGCGGTCACGCACAACGGCCTGGCCGATCACCATGCCGGCACCTGCCGACATGCCCTGCATGCCCCGAAACACCAGCAGCCAGGTGAAGCTCGGTGCCAGCGTCGCGCCGATCGAGCCGGCAATGAAAATGAGCAGCGAAGCCAGGATCACCGGCCGGCGACCGAACGAATCCGATAACGTGCCGTAGAACAGCGTCATCAGCGAATAGCCGAACAGATAGATGCTGAGGGTTTGCTGGACCTGCATCGGCCCCACCGAAAATTGCTGGCCGATCGCGACGAAGGAAGGCAGATACGTGTCAGTGGCAAACGGGCCGAGCATGGCCAGTGTGGCCAGCACCAGCGTCAGGGTACGGGCAGAGGTGTTATTCAAAAAGAAGACTTCCTTGAAAAAATGGCGGGGTGATTTTCTGCGTGGATGGTCAATTATTTATCCATCAGCAGCGGCCGGAATGCCAGCCGCAATGCCGCTGTCACGGCCGCTACGTCGAGCGACGGATTATGCAGGGCACGCAGATGCAGCCCCTGGAACATCGCGATCATTACTTCCATCCGGCCATCGAGTTCGACCGCTAACAGCGGCAAACCGCGCAGCGCACGACCGCGCAACAGGATTGCACGCAGCCGGTCATGTGAAACGACATCGGCCGCGCGCACCAGCGCGGCGATGACGGGGTTGCGCGAGGCTTCGGCAAACACTTCGAGTGGCAGGGTCCAGAACACCGGATCGAGCTGGCGCAGCACCGACTGTTCGAGACTGTCGTAGATGGCCTGCAGCGGATCGGCGTGCTGTTCGACGTCGCTCAGGATCAGCCCTACGCGTTCCATGTTCTGCTGCACGAACGCGGCGATGATGGCGTCCTTGCTGTCGAAATAATTGTAGATATGGCCGGCGCTCATGCCGGCGGCTTTCGAGATCTCGGCCATGCTGGCTCCGTGGAAACCGCTGCGACTGAAGCAGATTTTGGCCGCATCGAGCACTTGCTGGCGGCGCTCCAGGGCGCGCTGGGGATCGGGGTGGTTCTTTTCTTTGCTGGTCAAAATCTTTCCTTGAATGGATGGATCACAGGGATGTGGTGTGCCCACGCGGTGCACCGAGGTCGCGCGTGCCAACGCGCTACATCAAGAATCCGACGCCAGCCACCCACCACCCATGACCTTATACAGCGTCACGAGATTGGTCGCATCCGACAAGCGCACCGAGATCAGGTTTTGCTGCGCCGCGACCAAAGCACGCTGCGATACCAGCGCACTGAGATAGGACTCGGCACCACTGCGATACCGCGCGTCATGCAGCCGGTAGCTGTTGGCCGAGGCACCGACCAGCGCTTGCTGTGCCGACAAGCGCGCATCAAGCGTGGCGCGCTGCGCCAGCGCATCAGCGACTTCGCGAAACGCAACCTGGATCGCCTTGTCGTAGCTGGCCAGCGCGATGTCGCGGTCGACCTTGGCGATCGTCAGGTTGGCGCGATTGACGCCGCCATCGAAAATCGGCAGCGTGATTTTCGGCATGAAGCTCCAGGCTGCGCTGCCGCCATTGAACAGCCCCGACAAGCTGCTGCTGGCGGTACCCGCCGATGCCGTCAGCGAAATGCTCGGGAAGAACGCGGCGCGGGCGGCACCAATATTCGCATTGGCCGCACGCAGCGAGCGCTCGGCTTCGAGCACGTCGGGACGGCGCTGCAGCAAGGCTGACGGCAGACCGACTGGCAGCACGGTCAGCGCCGCGACACTGGCCAGCGATCCGGCCGGCAGCAACGCCACTGGCACGTTGCTGCCGACCAGCAGCGCCAGCGCATTCTGGTCCAGCGCGACCTGGCTGGTGGTGAGCGCGATGTCGAAGCGGGCTGCCTCGACACTGGTTTGCGCATCGGCCAGATCGAGTCCGGAAGCCGCACCGGCCTCGAAACGGCGCTCGCTCAATCCGTACGAAATCTGCTGGCTGGCCAGGGTATCACGCGCCAGTTGCAAGCGTTCCTGGTCGGCGGCCAGCGTCAGCCAGGTGCTGGCGACGTCGGCCACCAGCGTGATCTGCACGGCGCGGCGCGCTTCTTCGGTGCCGAGGTAGAGCTGCAGCGCAGCTTCCGACAGGCTGCGCACGCGGCCGAAAAAGTCCAGTTCGTAAGCCGCTGCGCCAAGACTGACGCTGCTCTGACGCGTGGTTTGCGCGCTGCCGGGCAGGCTCAGCTCGGCCGGGTTGCGGCTGGTGGTCTGGCTGGCACCGGCGGTGATGGTCGGCAGCAACGCGGCATCGCGGATGCCGTATTGCGCCCTCGCCCGTTCGATGTTGAGCACCGACACGCGCAGGTCACGGTTGTTCTCAAGCGCCAGTGCGATCACCTCGCGCAGTGTCGCGTCGCTGAAAAACTGCCGCCACGGGATGTCGGCAACTGGCGCGGCCGAAGCCGCCAGCGGCAGCGCCGCTGCACTGGCCGGCCAGCGCGCATCGACCGCACCGGCCGGTTGTTCATAGACCGGCATCAGGCTGCAACCACCCAGCAGCAAGGCCGCGCCCAGCGTCAATAATTTAGTCATCTCAATGGCCTTCGGGTTTTTTTGTAATGAAGAATCCGCGCACCAGGACAAAGAACACCGGCACGAAAAAGATCCCGAGGAAAGTCGCCGACAGCATCCCGCCGAGCACGCCGATGCCGATCGCATTCTGGCTGCCAGAACCGGCACCGCTGCTAATGGCCAGCGGCAGCACACCGAGACCGAACGCAATCGAGGTCATCAGGATAGGTCGCAGGCGCAGATGGACCGCCTGCAAGGTGGCCTCTTTCAGCGCGATACCCTTGTCCTGCAATTCCTTGGCGAACTCGACGATCAGGATCGCGTTCTTGGCCGACAACCCCACCACGGTCAGCAACGCGACCTGGAAATACACGTCATTGGACAAGCCGAACAGCGCGCTGCCGAACACCGTGCCGATCACGCCGAGCGGCACCACCAGCAACACCGAGAACGGGATCGACCAGCTCTCGTACAACGCCGCCAGACAAAGGAA